>JANWJJ010000097.1 GCA_025451955.1 Rudaea sp.
GCCCGTTCCCGACCCGGGCGAACCCACGCCGCCGGAAAAAACCGTCGAGGAAGTGCTCGGCAGCGTGCACACGTCGAACTTTCCCGATCTGCTGCGCGAACTCGGCGGCTGCTTGATAGTCAGCACCTATCAGGCCGGCAAGCTCGTCATCCTGCGCGCCGACGGCAATTCCATCAACACGCATTTCCGCAGTTTCAACCGCCCGATGGGCATGGCGGCGGATCGCCAGCGCCTGATGCTCGGAGCACTGATGGAAATCGCCGAGTTCCGCAACATGCCGGACGTGGCCAAGCGTCTGCATGATCCGCCGCGTCACGACGCGGTCTACATGGCCCGCAGAGGCCATATCACCGGCGCCATCGACATCCACGAGATGGCCTGGGATGCCGATGGTGCGATCTGGTTCGTCAACACCGCGTTCTCATGCCTGTGTACGCTGGATACGAAGTCGAGTTTCGTGCCGCGCTGGCGACCGAAATTCGTCAGCCACTATGCGCCGGAGGATCGCTGTCATCTCAACGGCCTGGCCATGCGCAACGGCATTCCGCGCTACGTCACCGCGCTGGGCGAAACCAACACGCGCGAAGGCTGGCGCGCGAACAAGCGCGATGGCGGCGTGATCATCGACGTGACGACGAACCGTGTCGTCACCCGCGGATTGTCGATGCCGCATTCGCCGCGCTGGTACGACAACCGCCTGTGGGTGCTCGAATCCGGCCGCGGCGCGTTGTGCACGGTCGACGTCAAAACCGGTGCGCGTACCGACATCGCGCGCGTGCCGGGCTTTTGCCGCGGCATCGACTTCATCGGCCCGGTCGCCTTCATCGGCCTGTCGCAATTGCGCGGCACCACGCCATTTACCGACATTCCGATCACCGACGACAATGCCGAGCGTCTGTCCGGTGTATGGGCCGTGCATATCGGCACCGGCAAGACCCTCGCCTTCCTGAAATTCACCGGCGGCGTGCAGGAAATCTTCGCGGTGCAGGCGATTGCCGGCGTGCTGTTTCCGGAAATCGTGCACGAAGGCGAACTGCTCGGTTCGTCCTACGCGCTGCCGGACAAGGCGCTCAAGGAAGTCGGCTTCAGTCCGCTGCCGGAACCCGGGCCGGAAACGCCGACTACCGGTTACGTGAATCCCGAACCGCCCGCACCAACGCCTGCAACGGAAACGAGCGAGACGAAATGAACGACGCCACGATCGCCCAACCGAAATTCGACTACATCGCGCACTGGCCGCAAGGCACACCCAAGGATGGCGCCGCCGTGCTGGAATTCTGGCGCCGCGAGAATGCCATCGGCGACGAAGCCCAGGCGCAACAACGCCTGCGCGAAGTGGTGTCGCATGCGACAAACGAAGCCGGTGATGTTGCCGGGGTCTGCACTGCGGTGCCAATCACCTTGCCGCGGCTCGGTCAGCCGATGTACTACTACCGCTGTTTTATCGGTGCGCAGTGGCGCAGGATACGCTTGGGAACTAGCCTCACGACGCATGCCTTTGTTGTGCTTGAGCAATACGCGCGCGCCCACGACTACCCATGTATCGGCGTCGTTATGGAACTGGAAAACACCGGCCTCGTCGAAACCCTGAATATGCCGATATGGCCGATTAACCCCTTCATCTACATCGGCAAGAGCCGGCGCAATCTGGAACTTCGCGTGCAATATTTCGACGGCGCGCTGCTGAAACAAGCACGGCCGTAGCCAGCCCGGATTGCATCATCCCGGCTTACTTACACCGCCCGCACGCGTGCGCCACGAATCGCCGCGACTGCATCCACCGCGATCCGGCAGACTTCTGCCGCCGGTTGATTCGCGTTGATGGCCAGCGCGCTCGGCGGTGGCGGATCGAAACGCGCGAGTACATCGTTGACGACTTCGGGCGTACGGTCGCGCGCCAGATGGCGGTCGCTTTCGACATCGCTGGCGATGCGCGCACGCGCGACCTCGGGCGGACAATCCAGAAAAATCGGGATCGCGGTAAACCCGTAACGGCGGATCGTGCTGTCCACGCGCAGCAGATCGCGCCGGCGCGAAAACGTGACTCCGTCGAGTACGCTGGATTCGCCAAGCAGGCAATTGATTTCCAGCGCCAGCAACATGCTGCGGAAAGCAGCGCGTTTTTCGGTAAAACTATAAGAACACTTCGGAAACATCGCATGCCGGATTGCATCGCGGCACACGCGGCGCAAACCGAGTTGATCCTCGATCGCGCGTGCGACCACACTCTTGCCGGCGCCGGGCAGGCCGATCAGGGCAACGACGACGGACTTCATAGCGGCCGGTTTGATCCGTGCCGGTTCCGGCGCAATATTCGCCGCTGCGCGCGCTGCCTGCGGACGCGGCGTGAACTCGGGAATCGGCGTGGAATTTTCGGAATGCATCGTGTCCGGCTCCTCGGTGGCTGCGCGCCACCTTTGCTGCACGTTATGATGGCACAACTTCCCCGCTGCTTTCCGCCATGCGCCCACTGCACCTGCAACGCTATCTGATCACCGGTCTGCTGACCTTCGTGCCGCTGTGGCTGACGTGGGTCGTGTTCAAGTTCATCTTCACCTTCCTGTCGCACATCGGTGCGCCGGTGGTGGCCGCCTCGTTCGCCGCCTTGAGTGCGGCGTTTCCCGGCGCTGCGGCCTGGCTGAGCCAGGAATGGTTCCAACTGATCATCGGCTTCATCGGCACCATCCTCGCCTTGTATCTGGTCGGCATCGCCACCAGCCGCGTATTCGGACAACGCCTGCTGGACGCCTTCGAGCGCCTGATTTCGCATATCCCGATGGTGCACACGATCTACGGCGGCACCAAGAAACTGATGTCGATGCTGTCGACCAAGCCGGCCGGTACCCAGCGCGTGGTGCTGATCGATTTTCCGTCGCCGGAACTGAAAAGCATTGGCTTTGTCACCCGCGTATTCCACGACAGCGCCGGCCGCGAACTCGCCGCGGTCTACGTGCCGACCACACCCAATCCCACCGGCGGCTATCTCGAAATCGTGCCGATCGAAAAACTCGTCGCCACCGACTGGAGCATGGATCAGGCGATGGCCTTCATCCTGTCCGGCGGCGCGATCGGACCGGAAAAATTGCCCGATGGCGCGCATCCTGCGGATCAGCGCACTCGGCTGGCCGTACCGCCGATCTGAAATCCGATACCGCGGCAATGACCTTCGACACTGTAGCCGGGGGCCGATCGCCCCTACTCTTCGCGGCCTGATTCGAGGAGTTCTGCATGCGTTTCACCAAATCGCGCATTCTCGCGCTGAGCTTTGTCGTCGCCACGACGGCCGCCACCGCACACGGCAACGACCACGGCCTTGATGCGCGCAATTTCGACACCGCGGTCAGCCCCTGCCAGGATTTCTTCGAGTACGCCAACGGCGGTTGGCTGAAGTCGAATCCGATTCCGGCCGAGTACAGCCTCTGGAGCCTGGACAGCGAAATCAACGAGCGCAACCTGAGTATACTTCGCAACATTCTGGGAAATGCCGCAGCACATCCCGGCGTGCCGGACAGCGCCACGCAGAAGATCGGCGACTTCTACGCCGCGGCGATGGACGAAACCGCCATCGACAAGGCCGGAATCCTGCCGCTCAAGAACGACCTGGCTACGATTGCCGCACTGAAATCGCCCGCCGACGTCGCCAGTCTGATCGGCGCCTGGCAGGCGCGCGGTGAGGACGTGCTGTTCGATTTCGAGGCACAGCCCGACCTGAAGGATTCGATCAAGGACATCGCCTACGCCGGCCAGGGCGGCCTCGGCCTGCCGGATCGCGACTACTATCTGCGCGACGACGCCAAATCGAAAACCCTGCGCGCGCAGTATCAGGCACATGTCGCGCGCATGCTCAAACTGCTGGGCGACGCCGATGCAAAAACCGAAGCTGCCGCCGTGCTGGCGCTGGAAACGCGCCTGGCCCGCGCCTCGCTCGATCGCGTCGCGTTGCGCGACCCGGCCAATTCCTACCACATCTACACGCTCAAGGACGCCGATGCGAAAACTCCGCATTTTTCCTGGAGCGGATTTTTCCACAATGTCGGGCGGGACGACGTGCGTAGTTTCTCGCTGGCGCAGCCGGACTTTTTCGTCGCGGCGGACAAAGCCTTGGCCGACGCGCCGGTCGCGCAGTGGCAGGCCTATCTGCGCTGGCGCCTGATCGATGCGGATGCGACGTATCTCGGCAAGGATTTCGTTGCAGCGGATTTCGATTTCCACGGTCGCATTCTGCGCGGCGCCAAGCAGATTCAGCCGCGCTGGAAGCGTGCGATCCGCAGCGCCGACTTCGCCGTCGGCGAACTGCTCGGTCAGGCGTACGTCGCCCAGGTATTTCCGCCCGAGGCCAAGCAACGTGCGCTGGTGCTGGTGAACAATCTCAAGCTCGCGATGCACGCGCGCATCGAGCGTCTCGGCTGGATGAGTGCGGCAACCAAACAGGCGGCCTACGCCAAACTCGACACTCTGGTCGCCAAGATCGGCTACCCGGACAAATGGCGAGATTATGCAAAACTGGAAATTTCCAGAAATTCCTATGTGGACAATATGCGCGCTGCCACCGCCTTCGAGGCGCGCCGCCAGTTTGCGAAATTCGACCACCCGGTGGATCGCAGCGAATGGGACATGACCCCGCAAACCGTCAATGCTTATTACAACCCGATGGGCAACGAGATCGTGTTTCCAGCGGCGCAGTTACTGCCGCCGTACTTCGATGCAAAGGCCGACGACGCGCTCAACTACGGCGGCATCGGCTCGGTGATCGGCCATGAAATGACGCACGGTTTCGACGATCAAGGCAGTCAGTTCGATGCGAAAGGCAATCTCGCCGACTGGTGGACCAAGGCCGATCGCGCCGAGTTCGAGGCGCGCACCGCAAAACTCGTCGAGCAATTCAACGCCTACGTGCCGGTCGACGATCTGCACATCAACGGCAAGCTGACCCTGGGCGAGAACATCGCCGATCTCGGCGGTTTGCTGATAGCCTACGATGCGTTCAAGCTCACGCCGCAAGGCAAGTCCGATGCGAAAATCGATGGCTTGACGCCCGACCAACGCTTTTTCCTGGCGTACGCGCAAACCTGGCGCACCGCGCAACGGCCTGAACAAGTCCGGTTGCAAGTGCAGTCCAACGAGCACGCACCGGCGAAATTCCGCACCAACGGGCCAGTCAGTGACGTGCCGGCATTCGCACACGCATTCGCCTGCAAGGCCGGCGATGCGATGCAGCGACCGGCATCAACAATTGTGAATATTTGGTAATTGTATA
>JANWJJ010000098.1 GCA_025451955.1 Rudaea sp.
CCAGCTTCCATAACCGGTGCGTGCGATCCCAGCTCATCACGTGTCCGGCACGCTCCAGATACACGCCGATGCGCCGATAGCCGAAACGCGGATACTGGGCCGACAGATCACGCATCGCCGCCAGCACCGGCGCATCCTTGGCCGGCTGTCGCGCACGGTAATACAGCATCGACCGGGAAACGTTCATCAGCGCGCACGCGCTTCGGCTCGACAGACCCCGCGCGAGCGCGAGCTTGGCCTGTCGCCGGCGTGCGGGCGCGCTCACCATTTTTTTGCGTTGATCTCCTTCATCACCTCGATGGCCAGGTCGCGCTCGGCCAGCAGCTTCTTCAATCGGGCGTTCTCTTGCTGTAGGGCGCGCAGTTCCTTGACGTCGGCGGCTTCCAGCTTGCCGTAGCGCTTGCGCCACACGTAAATCGTCTGTTCGCTGATCCCATACTGCTTGGCCACCTGCGCGACCGGCGTCTTGTCCGCCTCGCGCAGGATCTTGACCATCTGTTCCTCGGTGAATCGTGCCTTCCGCATATGCTCCTCGCTTCGTTGGCGGGAGCCATCTTCTCAACTTTCAGCTGGTCCGAGAATCGCCGGGCAGGTCACGCACACTGACCAATTCACGTAATGAATTTATTTGCCATAATATCAATTGCTTAGATCGACTTGTTCTTGGTCGCATTGCCGATTCCCTCCACCGGCACCACCGCTAGGTTTTTCAGAGAGTTAGGCAGAAAAGCTCAAGCCTCGTTTCGCCTTGGTACACATGCTGGTACACAAAGAGAGGCGAATTCGTTCAATTTTCGAATCCATCGACGAAAATCACGTCGCCGTTGTATTCCACCGAACCGATATCGCATTGCGTGCCTTGCGGCCGTAAAACGCCACGCTGATCCGTCGTGGTGCCATCGCAAGCTACGGCGTCGATCGTCGGACTGCCGGCTTTGGGCACCATGACGTTCCAGATGCCGCCGCCACCAATCAACGCATTCAACTGCGGATTCGCATTGCTCGCGACCGTGCCACCGAATCCGCCCTGGGTCATGACGAGGTTGCCGGTGCCACCGCTTGTGCTGGTGCCGCCGTTGATGGCACTGACCACGACATCGTTCGTGCTGCCGCTGCTGTTCGCCGCGATCGAATTGTTCATCGTCAACGTGGCACTGGTCGTGGTGCAGACATTGCCGCCTGACTGGCAGATAGCGGGGTTGTCGCCGAGGCTGTAGATCGCACCGCCATCGGCGTTGCCTGCCGCGCTGTAGCTGTTTGCCCCGTTGCCTGCGACAACCGTATTGCCGTCCAGGGTGACGAAGTCCAGGGTCAGGCCGCCCATGTAATTGAAAATCGCACCGCCATAAGCGGAGGCGTTGTCGCTGTCGTACCCATCACCGCCCCGGACCGTATTCGCGCTCAAGGTCGAGTTGATCAAACTCACCGTGCCGGCATCGTTGAAGATCGCTCCGCCCATTCCCGCGCCAGCGCCGCCAAACTGTGTATAGGCGCTACCGCCGCCGAATCCGCCCGGACCACCTGGGTTGGGGTTGGTATTTCCGCCACCGCCGCCACCGCCGAAGCCCCCTGAACCGCCGTAAACGCCACTAAGAGTAGAGTACGAGAGTCCGCCGCCGCCGCCGAAGCCGCCATTGCCGCCGGCATAATTGCCGTACTAGCCAGTGCCGCCGCCGCCGCCGAAGCCGCCGAAATAACCGGTGCCATCGAGGTTGTAAGCGCCGCCGTTAGGGCCTGCGCCGTTACCGGTTAAAGAATCTGCATAGCCTCCGACACCGCCAGCCCCAATTTCGCTGCTGATGGTAGACGTCGAAGCGCCTAATGCGGAATTCCCGTTCAGCGTGCAGCGCGTGAGCGTGAGCGCGCCTTGATTGAAAATCGCCCCGCCGGCGCCAAGCGCGCCGCCGCCGTAATCGGAAGAACCGCCCAAGGCCACGCCGCCGTGGAGCGTAAGCCCGATCAGGTCAAGGCCACTGTCGCTATCGACATCGAACAACCGAAAGCAGGCACCGCCTGCGCAACCTGGACCATTCGCCGCCGACAGCGCGATGCCCCGCGTCAGCCCGTTTTGGGTCGCGTCGATCGTCAATGTCTTGCCGCCGGTGATGAAAAATGCCGACGGCCCGAATTCGGTGCTGAGCGTTCCCGTGGTCTGGCATGTGGTCGGCCCGCTGGTCACGCATCCCGGGTTGTTGCTGGACAGCGTCAATGTAATCGTCTGCCCGTCGAGGGCGTTGGCGAACACGATGGTGTCGCCCGAAGCGGCGCTGTTGACCGCATCACGCAAGGTAGGGCAACTGTTCGTCGTGCAATTGGTACTGCCAAGCGAGGACGCTTCGCCTGCGCCGGTTACTGTCCACGTGGTTGCTGCGTGCGCCGGCGACGCGGCGAACACGATCGCTGCCAAAACGACGAAACGAACAAGCGAACCCGGTATGCTGCGCATGATGTTTCTCCGATTGGAATACGAACCAACTACAACGCGTATATTAGTCCAATTGAGCTACCCGGAAAATTCCAAAGAATCTATAAGATCGGAGTCGGTTGGACTACCCGGCAGTTTGATCCACGGTCGGGACGCGCGGCATCGAGAGACTGGCTTCCCAGATAGCTGCCGCTTGCGATGCCCCCTCGCGTCAGAGTATGTTGCGCCTGTCCGTAACAGCGCGAGGGGAGACTCATGGATTGGCAGAAAGGACGTGAAAGCGACAACGTCGTCGAGGACGATGGCAGCAACAGCGGCGGCGGCAGTGGCGGCTTCGGTGGACTCGGCTTTGGCGGGTTCCATCTCGGCATCGGCGGCACGATCGCCGTCGTCATCGTTGCCCTGATTTTTCCGCAAACCCGGCCACTGATCATGAATCTGTTCCTCAGTGGCGGCGGCAGCACGCAGCAAGTCGCGCCCTCGCAGCCGCATCAGCCGCTGAATCCCAACGATCCGCAGGTCAAGTTCGTCAAATCGATCCTCGGCAGCACCGAAGATGTCTGGGGCGCGTACTTCCAGGCCAACGGCAAACAGTACGAACAACCCAAGTTGCTGCTATTCCACGGCCAGACCCGTTCCGGTTGCGGGGCGGCGCAGGAATCGATGGGACCGTTCTACTGCCCGGCCGATCATCGCGTGTATCTGGATCTGGATTTCTTCAAGGAAATGGACACGCGTTTCCACGCCAGCGGCGACTTCGCGCGCGCCTACGTGATCGCGCACGAAGTGGGTCACCATGTGCAGAACTCGCTCGGCATCATGAATCAGGAACAGCAGGCGCAACAGAGTGGACAGCCGATGAATGGTGCGACCGGATTGTCGGTGCGGCTGGAATTGCAGGCCGACTGCTTCGCCGGTGTCTGGGGCAACAAATCGCAGGCGCAATTGAACTGGCTGCAGGCCGGTGACGTGGATGCGGCGCTCAACGCCGCCGCGCAAGTCGGCGACGACACTCTGCAGAAAGAAGCGCGTGGCTATGCCGTACCGGATTCGTTCACCCACGGCACCTCGGCGCAGCGTTCGCGTTGGTTCAAGGCCGGGTTCGCCTCGGGCGACATCAAGAGCTGCGATACCTTCAGCGCGGCGACGCTGTAACGATCGCGATCTCACGGCGGGGCTGCAAGAGCCCCGCCTTCGCCATCACGCTGCCAGCCACGGCAGCACGAACGCAAACGCCGCGCCAGCGCAAAATGTGAGCAACGCCACGGCATAGAGCATCGCGCTGATCCGGCGCAGGCGTACGCAAGTATGCGCGAGATCGGGATCAGCAGGACACGCATAACGCCGCGCGCGCATGATGGCCACACCGGCAATCGCCAACAAGGCCGCAGCAACGCCGAATACCAACGACTTATGCTCGCTCAGCCAGATCAATTGCGGAATGGCACTGACCAATCCTGCCAGCACCGCACCGGTACCCAAGGCCACCATTACGGCGGGCAGCACACAGCACACCAGCGTGCCCGAACTGGCGAGCAAGGCGACGAAGGCGAGTGCGGCGTTGCGTCGCAATGGCGCATTCATGGTTTCGCCTTCAGGCGTGTGCGCACCTGATCCAGCGTTTCGTCCTCGCGGCGGATCGCCTTGACCGTGTAGCCGGCATCGGTCAACGCGCGCTTCAAGTCCGCGTCGGAGATGTCCTGACCATCCTTGGTCGATACGGCAACGAGCTTATTCTCCAGGCTCACCACCACGCCGGCGGTGGCTGGAAATGCGTGCAGCTTCTTGGTGATGCCTTGCGCACAGAACGCGCAGACCAGGCCGTTGACGTCCATCTCGATGGTCGCGGCGGCGGCGATAGGCATGGTTTGCATCCAGACCAGCACCGCGATTGTCACAAAAAGTATATTTTTACTCATCTTCGTCTCTCGCTTCAGAAATTGAACATCGCCATGATTTGCGGTTTGCCTGCGTTGGTCACACCAACCTCGATCCAGGCGCCGCCCTTGAACAGACGGATCAGTGCGGCCCATTCCGTGCCGCGGTGCAGATTGCCGGTGTACTCACGACCTTGCAGCACGAACCACGTCGCCAGATCCTGATAATCGTGTTCGTAGGGCGCAAAGCCCAGTTGCAACGTATCCACGCGATGCGAATAGGCACTCGATTCCTGCAGATCACTGACCACCGATGCATAGATGCGCCGGGTTTCGTAGTCGGCCTGAAAACCGGCATTGCAATCGAGCCGGCTGCCACGGAAATCGTTGCCCGTCGCGGTACCCAATCCGCCCCAGGCGAAGACGTTCGCCTGCGCGTCGTCCAGATTCCAGCGGTGCGCCAGATAATTGACGCGCAGATAACTGATGTCGCGGCTGCGATTCACCGCGTCGCTGTCCAGGCGCAAGTGCCCGCCGCCAAGCGACAACCAGTAATACGGCGCGTAGAACGCCTGCGCTTCCTCCATCGTACCGGCGCCGTATTCGAGCATGATCGTGGTGCCGTTTGCGAACGCAATCGGCTTGGAATGCGCCGGCATGGTGAACGCCAACGCGAGCAGACCGCCCGCTCCGGCGCGGACAAGACTTGAATTGACGGAAAACATGATTCGCTCCGAATCGTACGTGCAAGCGCACGCTCGCCGCGCCACAGCGCGGACTCGAAACTCGTAGACAGCGTCAAACGATCGGAGGTCGCATCGGCGCGCTATCGATGCGGGTTTGCGGCGACGCATCGCTGCGTGACGGCATCACACGGAACGCATATACCCCAACTGTCGCATATGCCAATGGGGCGATAAGCGTTGTTGCCGGGCAGTTTGCGCAAAACTTCGTGCAATCGCGTTTGCACGGCGTATGTGGACAACATGGACAGTGCGAGTGCTGTGCCATCGCGCCGTGCTGGCAGCAGGATTCGTGCGCGGACATGGCGCCGCCGAACGCACCGACGCCGCCTTGCAGGATCAGGGCGATGGCGATCAGGAATTGAAGCGCGAGGCGTTGCATGGTGTTTGGCGACTGAGCTACAGGCGACTCTACTGCGACCTGACCGCTACGTCGAGAAAATCCTTTCACACACTGGAAATGATTGTGCCGACATCGCATAGTAACGGACAGACTGGATCGGAAATCCCGATGAAATCGCTCACCCGCATGGTTTGCTGTTTGTTCGTTCTGCTGCTTGCCGCGTGCGCAGCGCCTCCGCAAAAACCTCTGCAGCCGGTCTACTCGCCGCTGATCCTTATTTCGTTCGACGGCTATCGCGCCGATTACATTTCGCGCGGACTGTCGCCAAATCTTGCCGCGCTGGCCGCAGATGGCGTGCGTGCACAGGCGATGCGTTCAGCCTTTCCGACCCTGACCTTTCCCAATCACTACACGATCGTGACCGGCCTGTATCCGGATCATCACGGCATCGTCAACAACCGTTTCATCGATCCAGTCAGCGGCAAGAAATTTGTATACAACGACCGAAGAACCACCGACGATCCGGCCTGGTGGGGCGGCGAACCGCTGTGGGTGAGTGTGGAAAAACAGGGCGAGCACGCGGCGACCATGTTCTGGCCGGGCTCGGATGTCGATATCGACGGCGTGCGCCCGGAGCACTGGCTGCCGTTCAACGGCAAGATGGCGCCGGATGCGCGCGTCGATCAAGCTTTGGCGTGGCTCGATCTGCCGGCCGGTCAACGCCCGGATTTCCTCACTTTGTATTTCGAGCAGGTCGATCATGCCGGCCACGCGGCCGGGCCGGATTCGGCGCAAGTTGATGCAGCCTTGCGCGAAGTCGATGCCGCGCTCGGTCGCCTCATTGCCGGACTCAAGCAGCGTGGGATTTTTCACTCGGCGAATATCGTCATCGTCTCCGATCACGGCATGACGGCGACCAGCGAAAACCGTATTGTCGTACTGGACAAAGTCGTCAATATGCAGGATGTCAATCTCGTCAATGCGGGCATCCTCGCCGGCTTGGCGCCGAAACCCGGGCACGAAACCGAAGTCGATCATGCGTTGCTGACGTCGCACGCGCACATGCGCTGCTGGAAAAAATCCGAGGTGCCGGCGCGCCTGCATTACGGCACGAATGCGCGCATCCCGCCGCTACTGTGCTTGGCCGACGACGGCTGGTTGATCGACACGCAAGCGTATCTGAACCGTCCGAATCGCCATATCTCGCTCGGCGAACACGGTTACGACAATGCCGATCCGAAAATGGCCGCGCTGTTCGTCGCGCACGGCCCAGCGTTCAAATCCGGCTTGGTCGTGCCGGAATTCGACAATGTGGATTTGTATCCTTTGCTGACTCGACTACTTGGCATTCGACCGCGACCGAACGACGGATCCATCGGCCCGGTCGCGGCAATGCTGCAATCGGCGCGGCACTGAGCGCATGCCCGCCTTCGCGCAAAACCTGGACTGGCTGATCTGGTTGCAGCGCGTCGCCGGTCTGGTGCTGTTCGGTGGTTTTGTCCTCATGCTGGCGGGAGAATGGCTGTTGCCGGCGATGGGATCGCGCTGGAATCTGCGCCGGCTCGGCCACGGTACGCACAATCTGTTGCTGTGGCTGCTTGGCATCGCGGTCATGTCGGTGGTGTTCGGCGGCACGATCTGGCTGTTGCTGCAATGGATGCAATTCCGCCGCATCGGCGTGCTGTATTTCCTGCCGCTACCGTTCTGGCTGCACGCCATACTCGCCTTCGCCCTGCTCGACGCGAGCGATTACATTTTCCACCGCATGAGCCACAATGTGCGCTGGCTGTGGCTGCTGCACGCGGTGCACCACTCCGATCCGCGCGTGGACGTGACCACGAATTTGCGCCAGCATCCACTGCATTTGATCCCCACGGAATTGTGGAAGCTCGTCGCCTGCGCGGCTATCGGGGTGCCGGCCTGGGTATTCCTGATCCACGAAATCCTGAATCTGGGATTCGCGCATCTACATCACGCAGCGGTGCGCTGGCCGCACTGGATCGACCGCGTGCTGCCATGGCTGGTGATCACGCCGCGCCTGCACTGGAGCCATCATTCGCCGGATGTGGCGCGCACCAATTCCAACTATGGCGTGATCCTGTCGCTGTGGGATCGTGCGTTTGGCACACTCACGCCGCCGATAACCGGCGCACCCGAATTCGGATTGCGTGCACTCAACGCGCCGCGCTGGCACAGCGCCTGGGGCATGTTGCTGACGCCGTGGCGGGCGCGCAAGCTGCCCCAGTTGTGAACTCAGGCGCGCTTGCGGTTGGCGAAATACGTACCGATGCCGAGCAGCATCAGGCACAACGCGGTCAGCAGCTTCGGATCCAGCATCGGCGTCGACGCCAGCGCGGCGACCAAGGCGCCGGCCAGGGAGGTCAGCGGGCCGCTGTTGCCATTGCATGTGAGCGAAAATCCGCCAATTAGCCCGACCGCAGTGCAATTCCCGGTCAATTGCGCGCTCTCGTTGCTGGCCGAACTCGCCTTGTATTGCACGATTACCGTGCAGGTTGGCGAACCGGCCGACAGGACCGTCGTGCCGGCTACGCAGGTGCCGCCGACAATGGCGAAATCCCCTGCATTCGCCCCCGCGGTCGCCAGTGCGGCAATACTGGCGCCATTACCTGATCCGCCATTGCCGTTGAACGTCAGCGTAATCGTTTTTGTGGGTCCCGCGGTGCCGATCGCCGGAGACAGCAACGAGGTGGCCGGGCCACCCATGATCGAAGGCGTCGTGATTCCCGCAAACGCGGGCGTTGCCAGAGACATGGCAGTCATGGCAAAGCAAAGGCCAACCCAGTGTGGATAACGCATTTTTCACCCTCCCCGATGTGGTGTCGCGGCGATCATAGCTGCACGCAAGCCGTCGGCGCAAGCGGCCATCAAGCGCGCTGTGCCAGGCTTTCCACTGTCTTCCGGAAGCCCACGGCAATGCGCTCTTCGTCGCGATGACGACCGTCGCGCACGGCCCATTCGCCGTTGACCATGACATGTCGCACCAGGTTGGCGTTGCCGGCAAACACGAACGTATCCAGCGCATTCGCGGCATCGCGGGCCACCAGTTGCGGCGCGGCATCGTCGAGCACAATCAGATCGGCGCGCGCACTCGCCTCGAATGTGCCGATGTTCGCGCCGCAAGCCTGCGCGCCGCCGAACAAGGCATCGCCCCACAGGTTTTCACCGACGCTGGCGCTGGATTCGGACACGGTGACATTGCGATGACGGGTGGCCAGACGCTGACCGTATTCCAGCCAGCGCAGCTCCTCCACCGGCGATACTGAAATCTGCGAATCCGAGCCGATGCCGAACGCACCGCCGGCATCCAGATACGTCTTGAGAGGAAACAGGCCATCGCCGAGATTCGCCTCGGTGGTCGGACACAGGCCAGCAACCGCGCCGGTTTCGGCCAGCCGCCGCGTTTCCACGGAGGTCATGTGCGTGGCATGCACCAGACACCAACGCGGATCGACTGGCGCGTGATCGAGCAGCCATTCCACCGGCCGCGCATTGCGCAGTGCGAGACAATCCTGCACCTCGCCGATCTGTTCGGCGATGTGGATGTGGATGGGTGCGGCATCGACCAGACCCGATTCGAGCACTGTGCGCATCGCCTTTTCCGGCACGGCGCGCAAGGAATGCAATGCAACGCCGACGCGCAACGTGGAATTTTCCATTTTGCGCAATTGTTCGATCAGGCGCAGATAAGCATCGACCTCGAAACCAAACCGGCGCTGGCGCTCCGACAGCGGCCGGCCATCGAAACCGCCGGTCATGTACAAAACCGGCAGCAGGGTCAACCCAATGCCGGCTTCGCGCGCTGCTTCGATCAACGCCAGCGACATCGTTGCCGGATCGGCATACGGTTTGCCGTCGAGCTGGTGATGCAGGTAGTGGAACTCGCAGACATGGGTATAGCCGGCCTTGAGCATCTCGACGTACAACTGCGCGGCAATCGCACGCAATTCGTCCGGGCCGATCCTGCCGGCGAACGCGTACATGGTTTCGCGCCAGGTCCAGAAAGAGTCTTCCGGATTCGTTTGGCGTTCGGCCAATCCCGCCATCGCGCGCTGGAACGCGTGCGAATGCAGGTTTGGCATGCCCGGCAAAACATAGCGACCGAGATATTCGGCGCCCTCGCGCTCGGCCGATTCAGCGACTTCGAGCAAACGCCCTGCTCCGACGTCGACGCGAACTTTCTCGCCCCAGCCGTGCGGTAACCAGATATGGTCGGCAAAGTAATTGGCCATCATGGCGATCCGGCTGCACAGATGCGGCGCAGTATGCCAGTCCCGCAAGCATCAATGCACCCAGCATGACCCTTCCAGATGCAGGCGCAAACAGCGAGAATGGTCCATGGACTCAGACGCACCACTGCCTACCGGCGAATATCACGCCCTGCTCTCGCCGCAGCAGTGGAAGCGCCGTGCCGTGCTGTGGATCGGCGCTACCCTCGTCGCACTGGCGGCGATGTTGTTCGCCAAAGGCACGAATGCGGCCTACGACGTGTTCACTCGCCTGCTGGCGCATTCGCGTTACTGGCCGCTGCTGGTCACGCCATTGGGTTTTGCGATTCTGGCCTGGCTGACTTCCGGTGCGCTGCGCGCGACCCGCGGCAGCGGGATTCCGCAAGTCATCGCAGCACTGAATCGCGAAGACGACGCACCATTCCGCGAGCGACTGCTCGCGCTGCCGGTGGCCGCAGGCAAACTCGCGCTGACGCTGTTCGCTATGCTCGTCGGCGCGTCGGTCGGCCGTGAAGGCCCGACGGTTCATGTCGGTGCAGGCTTGATGTATTCGCTGGCACAACGCTGCGGGTTCCGCGATGCGCAATCGCTTTCGCGCTTCGCGCTGGCCGGTGGCGCGGCGGGCATCGCGGCCGCATTCAATACACCGCTGGCCGGCGTCATGTTCGCGATCGAGGAATTGGCCGGCGCATTCGAGCATCGCTTCAGCGGCGCCCTGCTCACAGCGGTGATGATCGGCGGCGTCGTTTCGTTGGGCTTGGTCGGTGACTATGCCTACTTCGGCAAGATGTCCACATCGCTGCCACTCGGCGCAAGCTGGCTGGCTGTGCCCGTCACCGCACTGATCGGCGGCCTCGCTGGTGGCCTGTTCGCGCGCACGATCCTGATTGCCGCGACCAGCCTGCCGCGCGTACTGGCCAGATTTCGCAATTTTTCGCCGGTCGGTTTCGCCGCCGCGTGCGGACTCATACTCGCGCTGATCGGCCTGGCGAGTCACGACGCAGTCTACGGCACCGGCTACGCGCAGGCGCGTGAAATTATTGCCGGCAGCCACACCATCACGCCGTGGTTTGGTGTCGACAAGTGGCTAGCGAATGTCGTCTCGTACGCGGCCGGCATTCCCGGCGGTATCTTCTCGCCCGCACTCGCGGTCGGCGCGGGGCTCGGCGCTAATCTCGCACCATGGCTGCCGCACACCGCACCGACCGCCGTGATCCTGCTCGGCATGTCGGCGTATCTGGCCGGCGTGACTCAAGCGCCTCTGACTTCGGCAGTGATTTCGATGGAACTGACCGACAACCACGATTTCGTCCTGCCGATCATGGCTGCTTGTGTGCTCGCGCGTGCGTTTTCCAGTCTGGTGTGCAAGACACCGGTGTATCGCGCCTTCGCCCAGCATCTGGTGCGTGAGCGCGAAAGTCAGGTCGCCACGGGCAGCGCGGACTGAACGCACCAAGGTTCGATTGCAAGTAAAAACCGTTCTATCCGCTCACTCGAACCCTGACGAAAAAATCCGGTCGTCGCCAAGAAATTGCCAGGTGTTTTCGATCAGGCCCTGGGAATTTCCTGAGCCCGATGCGACCCGCGCACGCGTGCGCAAATAGTAGATTTGCCCCGGCTATTGCAGCAGGCCGGTGTAACTCCAGCCGCCGGCAATACGCTGCATGTTGCCGAGCGACGTGAAGGTATTGCCGTCCAGCGAGAAAAACAGTTCCGGCGGCAGCGACAACTCCGGCCCAGCGCCGGAGCGTTTCCAGGTCACGGTCGAACCGTTCGCAGCGAGCGATTGCTGCATCGTTTCCTGCACGCTCAATCGCGCCAGCGCGCTGCGCGCCTGCTGCGGCTGGCCGATCGTGGTGAAAGCGCCGCCAAGCAGGATCTTGGCGCCCGCGAGGATACTGATGGCGGCGACATAACCGTTTGCGTTCGGGTTGAACGCGGTTCCCACCGCGGTGCCGTCGACATTCAGCGCGCCGATATAATTGCGCGTATGGGCAGCGATTGTGGTGAGGGCGCCGCCAGCGATGATCTCGCCATCCGTGCGTAACGTCAGCGCTGTTGGCGCCGACCGAAAACTGATCCACTTTTGAGGGTTGTGCCGATCCAAAATTGACCCGGGTGTTCAACCTATCCTGCTAAGTTTTTGACCAGCAGGAAAACGAGGTGATCACCATGGAAATGATTGGCAAGTTCCGGCGGATGCATTTCCGCGACAAGAAGTCGGTAAGGCAGATTGCGCGTGCAACGAGCCCGTGATCACGGCGGCTCCGGGGGTTTTTATCAAGCTGTTGAACAAGGAAAACTTGCCGGCCAGGTCGTCGTTGCTGTCGCGGCTGAAATTGTTAGCGACAATACTGTTGACAACTTGCGGCGTGCCGCCTGAAACCGCGTAGATCCCATTCTGGCTTCCGATAGACGTCGCGTTGCCCACGATCGTGGAAAAATAGATCGACGTGCGATTGGCTGCGGCCGCATCCAGAATTCCAATTCCGCCACCTCGGGCATCGGCATAATTCCCGGTGATGGTTGAATTGACGACCTTCGAAGTCGTCAAGATATTTTTCAGCGCAATACCACCACCCTGGTTGAAGCCCGGAGAGGGATAACCCAGCGTGTTGTTGCTGATCAACGAGTAATTCACAGACACGGTTGAACTGCCGTGTGCATTAATGCCACCGCCGTACTGTCCGACTTTGTTGCCACTGATCGTGCTGCGCATTACCTGAAACTGCTGGGCCGTGTACGCATCGATTCCGCCACCGGAACTCGTTGCGTAGTTTCCGCGGATACGCGATCCGTCAATCGTGGCGCTCCCGAAGGCGATGAACACTCCGCCGCCATATCTGGCCGTGCTCGCGCTGATCACCGAATTCTGCAGGACGAGGTTGGCGGAGTTGGCATAGATCGCCCCTCCATTCCCGTTCACCGGCGCCTTGCCCTGAGTCAGGGTCAATCCGGAAATGGTGACGGCGATATTCGCCCCATATCCGGTGATGCTGAAAACCCGCGCCAAATTTTTGGCGCTGATCGTGAGTCCGCTCGCGCCCGGCCCGGTGATCGTCATTGGGTGAGTGATCGCGATCGCGCCACTGTCCAGTGTGATCGTGCTGCCGACCAGGGCGGGATCGAACTGCACCGTGTTTCCCGACGAGTTATTCGCCAGCATCACCGCCCGGCGCAGGCTCTGCGTTCCCGCCGGCCCCGGATCGCCAGCGGTGTTGACGACATAAGTTGCCGCCATGGCAGCGCTGGCCGGATAACCGAGGGCCAAGGCCAGCGCCAGCGCGGCCAGCGGGCTGGCGCTTGCATACCTTGTCGCTGGCAAGCCGGCATCGATGGCGGCGGATAAACGCTGAGATCGGCTAATGGGTGTCATTGCATGCCCCGAACAGGATGCAGGCAGGGAAATCGCTTTGCTCATGGCATGTCTCGTGGAATTAGCGGATCGGTCGGATGAAAATCCTTCTTGTCTTCAATACGAGAGGAAGCAGCAAGAACCGACATCCGGCATTGGCACAGGCTGCAGACGAATGCCCGTCCTGATCGCCCGCTGCCGACAACGCATGCTAATGTGTCGCAAAATCGTCCGACCTCGATACCGATATGCCGCACTGGGATTGTTTGCTGCTCGACTGCCGTCTTGCGACATTGGGCGACGATGGCGACGCCTATGGCGCGATCGAGAACGCCGCGCTCGGATGGAAAAGTGGACAAATAACCTTCGCCGCAGGGCAATCGCAACTGCCGGGTAAGCCTGGTGATCTGGCGACGCAGGTTGAATCGATGCATGGCGCCTGGATCACACCAGGCTTGATCGACTGCCATACGCACCTCGTTTTCGCCGGCAACCGCGCCGAAGAATTCGAATTGCGTTTGAACGGCGCGAGTTATGAAGACATCGCCCGTGCCGGCGGCGGCATTGTTTCCACCGTGACGAAAACTCGCGCTGCCGGCGAGGACGAACTGCTCGCACAATCGCTGCCACGGGCGCGAGTCCTGCTCGCCGATGGCGTCACGACACTGGAAATCAAATCCGGCTATGGTCTGGATCTGGACAGCGAAGCAAAAATGCTGCGCGTGGCGCGGCGCATCGGCAGCGAACTCGGAGTCACGGTGCGCACGACGTTTCTCGGTGCACACGCGGTTCCGCCGGAATTTGCCGGACGCCAATCCGATTACGTCGACGAGGTCTGCGTGCGCATGTTGCCGGCGATCGCGCGCGCGGACCTGGCGGATGCCGTGGACGCGTTTTGCGAGAACATCGCGTTCACGCCTTCGGAGACGCGGCGCGTATTCGAGGAGGCGCGCGCGCTCGGATTACCGGTCAAACTGCATGCCGATCAATTGTCCGATCTCGGCGGGGCCGCGCTGGCAGCGGAATTCGGCGCACTGTCCGCCGATCATCTGGAATACACGAACGAAGCCGGCGTGCACGCGATGGCCGCGAACGGAACCGTCGCGGTGATGCTGCCTGCGGCATTTTATACTTTGCGCGAAAGTAAACTGCCACCGATCGAGCAGTTCCGTGCGCATGGCGTGGCGATGGCGGTGGCCAGCGATCTCAATCCCGGCACTTCGCCGCTGTTGTCGTTACGCCATGCCATGAATCTGGCCTGCACCCTGTTCCGGATGACACCGGAAGAAGCTTTGCGCGGCGCAACCGTGAACGCTGCGCGCGCACTCGGCCTGCACGATCGTGGCACGCTGGAGCCGGGCAAGCGCGCGGATTTTGTGATCTGGGATATCGGACACCCGGCGGAACTGTGCTACTGGATCGGCGGCGCGCTGGCAGGACAGGTGTTCGTCGGTGGCCAGCGCCGTTGAACGCATAATGCCGAAATGCGAAACCCCGCGGATGCGGGGCTTCGGGTAATGCAAAACCTGATGCGAATCAGCCGGCTTTCTTCGCCGCGGCTTTCTTCACTGCAGGAGCCGCAGCCTTCTTCACTGCCGGTTTGTGCACGGCAGCTTTTTTCACCGCCCCGCCGGTGGATTTCGTCGCCGCCTTGTGCGATCGCGAATTGCCGTAGCTGCGGATTGCGGTCTTGCCCTTGCGGGTCTTGCGGTCGCCTCTGCCCATCTGGATCGATCTCCGAAAAAGTGATTTTTGAAAAGTCTGCACACGGACGTGCGATTTCCCGATCAAGCAAGATCAAGAATGCGGGCAGCTTACCAGCGCCACGCGCGAACGCAACTGTAAACGGGCGCAAATCGTCAATGCCGGTGCACGCCGGCATGGCAATCTTCCGCGATGCAGCCGGGCTGTTCCAGGCTGGTCTGATCCAGTTGCACGGTGGCATGGGCGATGCGAAAACGCTCGCGCAGCACGCGTTGAATCGCCGCGAGCGCAACGCCGGGATCGCCGCCCGCGGCCGGACGCGCGTGCAAAGTTGCCATCCGCTTGCCGCCGGCCAATTGCCAGATATGCACGTGATGCACGTCTGCGATGCCTGCTTCGCGCCGCACCGTTGCGGCAACTTGCGCCGATTCCACGCCCTCCGGTGTGCCTTCGAGCAGGATATGCGCGGTTCGGCGAATCAGCCGCCAGGCGCTTGCGAGTATCAGCAGCGACACGACAATCGAGACTGCCGGATCGGCCCACAACCAGCCAAGATAACCGATCGCCGCTGCCGCAATCACCACACCGATCGACCCCAACAGGTCGCCAAGGACATGCAAGCGCGCGCCGGCAATGTTGAGATCGTCGTGATCGTGATGTCCGAGCGTCATCAGCACCAGCACATTGACGAACAATCCAGCGACACCGATCGCGAACATCCAGCCGGACAGGATTGGTGTGGGCGCGAGCAGACGCGATATCGCCTCGACGACGATCCACGCAACCAGCACGAATTGCGCAAGCGCATTGGTGTAGCCGATCAGGACTTCCAGACGCGCGTAGCCGAAGCTGCGCAAGGCATCGGCTGGCCGCCGCGCGAAATGCGCGCCGCCCCAGGCCAGCAACAGCGCGAAGGTATCCACCAGCATGTGGCCGGCGTCGGCGAGCAAGGCCAGCGAGCCCGACAACCAGCCGCCAGCGGCCTCGGCCAGCATCGCCAGCGTGGTCAACGCAAAGGCCAGCAACAGGCGACGTTCGCCGGCGTGCGCAGGCGCGTGGGAATGGGTAGACGACATGCTGGATTCGGTCGGTACTCGCGAAATCGCGCCGATGCTAGGGCGGATGCGCGGTGTTACACAATCGCAGGGTCACGCGTCGGCTCGCAACAATGACCGTGTTCGAGGCGATGAATCAGGCGCAGATTGGTCAGATGTGCCAGCGCAACACAGCAACCGCCCATGGCGACTAGCGTGGCATGCAGGCCGAGCGAGACATCCGCATCGAATACGAAACCGCCGGCCCACAGCAGTACCAATCCCGGAGCCATCAACAGCAAGGCGCGTCGCACGCGATGGCGGCGATAGCCGTAGATCAGAGTGGTGAGTGCCAACAAACTGGCGAAGGCGATGAAGCCGCGCTCGAAACCGTGATCGGCAAGAAAGCCCAGCCCCAAGGCCGGCAACAGGGCCAGCACAAAGGGCAAAGCCGCGCAGTGCACCGCGCACAGAAACGACGCCGTCGCGCCGACGCGGTCGGCGACATGCGCGTACGCACCGCGGTGTCCGGCAACGGGAACTCGGCGTAGAGATGAGAGCATCATGACAGGGTTATATTATATCAATTTGGGACTGGCAGCGCGCGAGCTGCGGCCGCATGACTTTTGACATGCTGGTTTGCAATGGAATATGTATGTTATATCATAACATTCTAATCCGCCAAGAGCCCGCATACCATGCACAAGACCCTGCTTGCCATCGCCATTGGCGCTGCCGTGTGCAGCGCCAGCCTTGCCCGTGCCGACAGCACGATCACGGATTCGCCGCCGCCGGCCACGCCGGGCAGTGGAGCAAATCCTGCAGACAAAAATCCCGTAGACAATACGACGACCTTGAATTCCGTCGAGGTCAGCGCTGCGCTCGACAAGTCACGCAACCAGCTTGCACCAGACATTGGCGCCAGCGAGTACGTCATCAGCCGGCAGGCGATCGATCAATTGCCCTTGGGCGATGCAACGCCACTCAATCAGGTGATCCTGCAAATTCCCGGCGTGGTGCAGGATTCGTTCGGCCAGCTTCATGTGCGTGGCGATCACGCCAATCTGCAATACCGCATCAACGGCGTGATCATTCCGGAAAGCATCAGTGGCTTCGGCCAGACGATCGACACCCGCGTCATCGACAGTCTCAAATTTCTGACCGGCGCCCTGCCGGCGCAATACGGCTACCGCACGGCGGGCGTCGTCGATATCACGACGAAGACCGGGACTGAGGGAACCGGCGGCAGCGTCAGTCTGGATGGCGGATCGTTCGGGACGCTGAATCCGGGAGCAGAACTGTACGGCACGCAAGGCAAGTTCAGCTATTACCTGACGGGCAACTGGTCAGAAAGCGATATCGGCATCGAGAATCCGACGTCGACCCGGAATGCGATCCATGATCATACCGACCAATTCAAGGGTTTCGGCTACTTGTCTTACCTGTTGAGCGATACCACGCGCGTCAGCTTCATGTTCGGCGCCACGAACAATCGTTTCGAGATTCCCAACAATCCGAATCAGTCTCCGAACTTCATTCTCGCTGATGCGACTCCGGTCGATTCCATCGACCTCAACGAGCGTCAGCGTGAAGTCACCCGGTTCGGCGTGGCATCGTTGCAGGGAAAATTCGGTGCGAGCGACTACCAGTTTTCCGTCTTCCAGCGCTATACCAGCACAAACTTTTTGCCAGATTTTTCGGGCGACCTGCAATTCAACGGCATTGCCGCGCAGGTGGGACGCTCCAGTCGCGAGAACGGGGCGCAACTGGATATTTCGACGTCATTGAACGATAGCCACACCCTGCGCTACGGGCTGTATGCGAGCAACGAGCAGGCGGCGAGCGGAAACGATGCCTTTGTATTTCCTGCCGACGATAACGGCGCGCAGAGCAGCACGACGCCGATCAATATCCTCGACAACAGCCGTGTGACCGCCAGGGAATACAGCGCGTATCTGCAAGACGAATGGCATCCCACCGACAAACTCACGATCAACTACGGACTGCGCGTCGACAAGGTCCAGGCGTATATCGCCGAAGGCCAGATCAGCCCGCGTCTCGGCGCGGTCTATCAGCTCAGCGACAACACGACGCTGCATGCAAGCTATGCGCGGTATTTCACGCCGCCACCGACGGAACTGATCGCGCCTGGCGATCTGGCGCTGTTCGAAAACACGACCGCAGCTACAGCGGTCATCCGGGACGATGCCGTGCGATCGCAGCGCGAGAATTATCTGGACGCCGGAATCTCGCAGAAGATCGGCCAGTCAATAACGCTCGGACTGGACGGCTATTACCGCCGCTCGCGCAATCTGATCGATGAAGGGCAATTCGGAGCGGCGCTGGTATTTTCCCCTTTCAACTACGCACGCGGCCGCATTCACGGTGTCGAATTCACCGCCAATTACGATGCCGGCCCGATCGATGCGTACTTCAACCTCGCCTCCAGTCGCGCCTCCGGCAAGGACATCGTTTCCAGCCAATACTTCTTCGGCCAGGACGAACTCGACTATATCGCCAGCCACTATATTCATCTGGATCACGACCAGAAACTGGCATCGTCGGGCGGCGTCACCTACGCGCTCAACGAAACCACCAAGGTCGGCGCGGACTATCTCTACGGATCGGGGCTGCGCCACGACTTCGCCAACACGGCGGCATTACCGGCGTATGTGCAGGTCAATCTCGCCCTGCAACACAGCTTCGATTTTGACAAAATCGGCAAGCTGCAGACACGCCTGGCGCTGATCAATGTATTCGATCACGTGTACGAATTGCGCGATGGCTCCGGAGTCGGCGTGGGCGCACCGCAGTTCGGGCCACGGCGAGGCATCTATCTGGGACTTACGAAATCGTTCTGAGCGATTTTGTTGCGCATCAGGCCGCACCGCAGCGCTTGCACACGCCATGCACTTCGAGCGTCTGCGCGCGTGGACGGAAACCAAGTGTCTTGGCCTGGTCGTTGAGCATGTCGGCGACATGTTCGTCGCAGATTTCGATGGCCGATTCACAGACATCGCAGATCAGGAACGGCACCTGATGCACCACACTGGGATGATGGCAGCTCACGTAAGCATTGATTGATTGCAATTTGTGGATAAATCCATTTTCCAGGAGAAAATCCAGCGCACGATACACCGTCGGCGGCGCAGCATTACTCCGGTCGTCCTTGAGCCGATCGAGCAAATCGTAGGCTTTGATCGGTTTTTCCGAAGCGGCGATGAGTTCCAGTACTTGCGAGCGGATTTCGGTCAGCCGCAATCCGCGCAGTTCGCAGGCGGCAGTGACTTCGCGCACGAACGCCTTCGCGTTGTGCGCGTGATGGTGTGTTTGATGATGCGTTGCGTGAGCGGCTTTGGCGGACATGCTGGTCAGATTGCGGCGGTGAGGCGCCGCTTCAAGACTTTCCCGCACCGATAGTAGCACCGGTGGCCAGACTTGCTCCGCAATACCGGCAGTGCTTGTCGCCTGAGTCGACCACGCGCTTGCACCCAGAACACGCACGTTTCAGTTTGGCCACCGGCATGCACAGCGAGATGATCCAGCCGATCGGGCCAAAGGCCGCGCCGAGAATGGCGTCGCGCACAATGGCTTTTTTATACTTTCCGATCAGCGCACCAACGGCCGCGCAAGCGATGGTGAAGACGATCGCCCAGAGCCACAATTTCGGATCGGTCAGTGCGGCGGTGCATTGCTGCAACAGCGCGTTGGCTTGATCCGGATCGGTCGGATCAAGATTTGTCAGTGAGGAAAAATCGCAGGCCATTATGTCGATCAGGAGCCGGCTTTCGCCAATGCGTCTTCAATACGTTTGAGCGCACATTCACGCCCAGCCAGATAGACCGTCTGGTCGATGGATGGCGACACTTGCGTACCGGTCATTGCCACGCGCAGCGGTTGCGCGACCTTGCCCATGCCCTCGCCGATCGCGGCGGCGGCAGCTTCGATCGCCTTGTGGATCGCATCCACCTTCCACTCCGGCACGATGGCAAGCTGTTCGTGCGCAGCAGTCAACGCGGCAGTCGCGGTCGGCGCCTTCAGATGCTTGGTCACCGCGGCATCGTCCCAATACGTTACGGGTCCGTACCAGATCGCCGCCTTGTCCGCCATTTCCTTGAGCGTGCGCGCGCGATCGCGTAGCGCGACGACAACATCCGCGGGAGCAGGACCATGCGCTGGATCGTAACCCTGCTGGCGCAATTGCCACTCCAGATGCGGTGCGATTTCGGCTGGATCGTCGTGCTTGAGGTAATGCTGGTTGAGCCAGGAAAGTTTTTCCAGATCAAAACGTGATGCGGCCTTGTTGACGTTGCTGACATCGAATAGCGTAATCATTTCCTTGCGTGAAAAAATTTCCTGATCGCCGTTGGACCAGCCCAGACGCACTAGGTAATTGAGCAGCGCATGCGGCAAGAAGCCATCGTCGCGATACTGCATCACACTGACCGCGCCGTGACGCTTCGACAACTTTTGTCCGTCCGCACCGAGAATCATCGGCAGATGCGCGAACTCAGGAATCTCGGCGCCGAGTGCGTGATAAATATTGATCTGCCGCGGGGTATTGTTGACGTGATCGTCGCCGCGAATGACCTCGCCGATCTTCATGTCGATATCGTCGACGACGACGGCAAAGTTGTAAGTCGGGAATC
This sequence comes from Rudaea sp., assembly GCA_025451955.1. Lineage (GTDB taxonomy): Bacteria > Pseudomonadota > Gammaproteobacteria > Xanthomonadales > Rhodanobacteraceae > Rudaea. The sequence goes on from JANWJJ010000098.1 coordinate 20,378, forward strand.
CGTCCGAACGCACCATTACCAGATCGTCGAGTTCGTCGTTGCGCCACTCGATGCGGCCCTTGACCTTGTCTTGGAACACCACCGCGCCGGAGGTTGGGTTCCTGAAACGAATGACGCGATTCGGATCCTCACGCAACGGTTCGTTACGATCGCGATAAATGCCGGCGTAACGCGGTTTGACGCCCTGCTCCATTTGCCGCGCGCGCATCGCATCGAGTTCGCCCTTGCTCTCGTAGGCGTAATAGGCCTTGCCGGCCTTGACCAGTTCCTGAGCGACCTGCGCGTAGCGATCCATGCGCAGGGTCTGGTAATACGGGCCTTCGTCGTGATCCAGGCCAAGCCAATTCATGCCGTCGAGAATCGCCTTCACCGCCTCGTCGGTCGAGCGCTCACGATCGGTGTCTTCAACACGCAGGATGAATTCGCCACCGCGATGGCGCGATTCCAGCCAGCAATACAGCGCGGTGCGTGCGCCGCCAATGTGCAGGAAGCCGGTGGGACTGGGAGCGAAGCGGGTACGGACGGTCATTGCAAATACGCAGTACAGTGATGGCCCGCAAGGGTAGCAGATGCGCGATAATCGTGGCGATTTCCGCCGCTTCGGTGACTGCATGAATCCACGCAACTTCCGCATCATTTTCGCCGGCGCCGCTGCCGCACTGCTAGTCGCGGCCTGCGCCTCGATGAGGCCGGACGCGTCACACCCGCCCGCCGATGGCACGCGTGCGCAAATCGGCGTACTCGAAACGACCGATCTACATTCCAATGTGATGAGTTACGACTATTACAAGCTCGCGCCCGATCCCAATCTCGGTCTGGAACGTGCGGCGACGCTGATCCGCGATGCGCGCAAGGAATTTGCCAATACCCTGTTGTTCGACGACGGCGATACCATCCAGGGCACGGCGCTCGCGGATTATCAGGCGCTGGTCAAGGTGCCGGCCTGCGATCAGGAACTGGCGATCTACAAGGCGATGGATGCACTCGGCTACGACGCCGGCACCATCGGCAATCATGAATTCAATTATGGTCTGAAATTTCTCAGCCAAGTCACCGGGACGCCGTTCGACGTCGCCGGCATTCCGGTCGAGCACTGTAAAGGTCCAAATTATCCGTTCGTGCTGTCGAACGTGTTCAGTGCAAAAACCGGCAAGCCGCTGTACGCGCCCTGGCGCATCCTCGCCCGCCGCATCCATGTGCGCACACCGGATGGCAGCGAACGCGAGGCGGTTATCCATATCGGTTTACTCGGTTTCACCCCACCGCCAATCATGGATTGGGACAAACGCAATCTCGAAGGCAAAGTGACGGTGATGGGCGTGGTCGAGGCTGCGCGCAAATACGTGCCCGAGCTGCGCAAGGCCGGCGCCGATATTGTCATCGCGATTGCCCACGGCGGCATCAATGTTTCGCCGTACACAGCTGACATGGAAAATGCCGGCTGGTATCTGGCCAAGGTGCCCGGCATCGACGCGATCCTGCTCGGCCATTCGCACGATATTTTCCCAAACCAGAACGACGCGAAATCCCGTTTTGCACATCTTCCCGATGTCGACAACACGCACGGCTTCGTGCACGACGTGCCGGCGGTGATGGGCGACTATTACGGCAAGGGCATCGGCTTGATCGATCTGGCCCTGGTTTATCGCGACGGCGGTTGGCGCGTGGATCGCGCGCTGACACATTCCGAAGTGCGGCTGGTGCGCAAGCCCGATGGCAGCCATACCGCTGCCGATCCGGAAATCGCCCGACTCGTCGCCACCGAACACGCGGCCACCATCGCCTATGTCAGGACTCCGATTGGCACCAGCGATTTCGCCATGACCAGTTATTTCACCGACGTCGGCGACGTCACGGCCCTGCAACCGATCAATCTGGCGCAACGCGATTATGTGCAAAAGTATATAAAGGCGAACTTGCCAAAATACGCAGATGTTCCGGTGCTGTCGGCCGCCGCACCGTTCAAGGGCGGCTTCGGCGGCGCCGACGACTACACCGATGTGCCCGCCGGACCGCTGGCGCTCAACAATGCGGCGGATTTATACCTGTATCCGAACACGCTGACCGCAGTGAAGACCACTGGCGCCGGCGTCACAGCCTGGCTGGAGAAATCCGCCAGCCGCTTCGACCGCATCGATCCGGCGAAAACCGCGCCGCAGGAACTTGTCAACCGACGTTTCCCGAGCTACAACTTCGACGTCATCCAAGGCGGCCTGAGTTACGCCATCGACGTGACCAAACCCCAGGGCGAACGTATCGGCAATCTGCGTTACGCCAACCGCCCCGTGCGCAGCGACGAGCCTTTCATCGTCGTGACCAACAACTACCGCGCCAGCGGCGGCGGACGCTTCCCCGGGCTCGATGGCAAGAACATCGTGGTATCTGCTCCCGACGCAAACCGAGACGTGCTGATCGCTTACATCCGCGCTGCGCACGACATCACTCGCGCAAAATTCGGCAGCGACCGCAACTGGCATTTCGCCAAAGTAAAAACCGCCGGCCCGGTGATTTTCACCTCGGCCACAGGCAAGCTCGACCTCGCCCGTGCGGACGGCCTGGACAATTTGACCTTGCAGAAAAACAACGGCGACGGGACGTCGGTTTACTCGATCGATTTGTCGCGTTGATCTGTGCTGGTTAATCTGGGCTGGTCAATTCGCGGTGCGTAACGCGCGGCGATGCGCCGCGCGCCGGATTATTCCGAAACCGCGCGTGATTGCATGCCGCGATAAATCAGATACGGCTCGGCCTGACCGTTGATCACCGCATCGTCCACCACGACCTTGCTGACGTGCTCGAGCGATGGCAGTTCATACATGGTGTCGAGCAGCACCTGTTCGAGGATGGTGCGCAAGCCGCGAGCGCCGGTCTTGCGCTTGAGTGCCTTGCGCGCAACCGCACCAAGCGCCTCGTTGCGAAATTCGAGTTCGGCGCCTTCCATCTCGAACATGCGCTTGAACTGTTTGACAATGGCGTTTTTCGGCTCGGTGAGAATCTTGACCAGCGCCGACTCGTCGAGTTCTTCGAGCGTCGCCACCACCGGCAATCGTCCGACGAATTCCGGAATCAAGCCGAACTTGACCAGATCCTCAGGTTCGACATCGGCAAGCACCTTGCCGACATTCGTGTGCTTGGACTTGCTGCGGATTTCCGCTGAAAAGCCAATCCCGGTGGATTCGGAACGCTGCTGGATAACTTTCTCCAGTCCTGAGAATGCGCCGCCGCAGATGAAAAGTATATTTTTTGTATCGACCTGCAGGAATTCCTGCTGCGGATGCTTGCGCCCGCCCTGCGGCGGCACCGAGGCGATCGTGCCTTCGATCAGCTTGAGCAGCGCCTGCTGCACGCCTTCGCCGGATACGTCACGCGTGATCGACGGGTTCTCGCTCTTGCGCGAAATCTTGTCGATTTCATCGATGTAGACAATGCCCGTCTGCGCCTTCTCGACATCGTAATCGCATTTCTGCAGCAGCTTCTGGATGATGTTCTCGACATCTTCACCGACGTAGCCGGCTTCGGTCAGCGTGGTCGCATCGGCAATCGTGAACGGCACATTGAGCAGACGGGCCAGAGTTTCAGCGAGCAAGGTCTTGCCGGAACCGGTCGGCCCGATCAACAGGATATTGGATTTGGCCAGTTCGACTTCGTCTTGGCGCTGGCGCGATTCCAGGCGCTTGTAATGATTGTAGACCGCTACGGCCAAGGTCTTCTTGGCGCGGTTCTGCCCGATCACGTACTGATCGAGCACATCCATGATCTCTTTCGGCTTGGGCAGATGATTGCGCGCGCCAGCCGCCTTCTCCTCGAGTTCTTCGCGGATGATGTCGTTGCACAACTCGACGCATTCGTCGCAAATGAACACGCTGGGGCCAGCGATCAGTTTGCGCACCTCGTGCTGGCTCTTGCCGCAGAACGAGCAATACAGAATCTTGGTGCTGTCGCCTGCTCGGCTTTGCCGGTCGTCGCTCATGCCGAACCCCGGTTTCTCGGTAAAGTCATATGGGTCAACAGAATAGCACACAGCCACCGAAAACCGGCGCAATCGGCCAGGCTAGGCGGGGATGGGTGGCAGAACCAGCGGGTCAGGCGGTCTTGACGGTCTCGCCCGGGCGCTTTTCGAGCACCGCGTCGACCAGTCCGTAGGCCTTGGCATCGTCCGCGCTCATGAAATTGTCGCGGTCGGCATCGTGTTCGATCTGGTCGACAGTCTTGCCGGCGTGGCGAGCCATCATTTCGTTCAAGCGGGCCTTGATCGCCAGGATTTCCTTGGCATGGATCGCGATGTCCGAGGCCTGCCCGGAGAATCCGGCCGAAGGCTGATGGATCATCACACGTGAGTTCGGCAATGCATAACGCTTGCCCTTGGCGCCTGCCGTGAGCAGAAAAGCACCCATGCTGGCGGCCTGACCGACACAGATGGTGCTGACGTCCGGCTTGATGAACTGCATGGTGTCGTAGATCGCCAAGCCCGCGGTGACCGAGCCGCCCGGCGAATTGATGTATAGGTTGATGTCCTTGTCCGGATTTTCCGACTCGAGGAACAGCAATTGCGCGACGATCACGTTGGCCATGTAGTCGTCGACTGGACCGACCAGAAACACGACGCGCTCCTTCAACAGGCGCGAATAGATGTCGTAGGCGCGCTCACCGCGCGAGGTCTGTTCGACCACCATCGGCACCAGATTCAACCCGCGGATCGGTTCGTGACTCATTCGTCTTTCTCCAAATTTCCGGCACTCAGGCCGGGCGCATCGCTTCGCTGAAGCTCAAGGGCTGCTCAGTGACCTGCGCATGCACCGCGACCCATTCCGCCACTTGATCTTCCAGCACACGGTTGTGCAGGCTGTTCATGAGTTGGGGGTCGCGCTGGTAAAGTTCAACTACACGTTCCGGTTCTTCATAGGTCGATGCGATTGTTGCGAGCGTTTCGGCTACGCGGCGGCTATCCGGGCGGATATCGTTCTGGCGTGCCAGTTCGCCGATCAACATGCCGGCGATGACACGCCGCCGGGCCATGTCGGTATACGCCAGCGGGCCAGCGGTGTAAGCCTGCCCCTGCTGCTCGGCTTGCGCCTGCGCTTGCTGATTCAGCGCCCGCGCTTCGTTCTCGATCATGCCGTTGGGCACCTCGATATCCGGATACGCGTCGGCGAGTTTCTGCACGACTTCGTTCTTCAGTCGCAGCGCCAGCATGCCCTTGAGCTCGCGCTCGAGGTTTGCACGCACATCGCCGCGAAACTTGTCCATGTTGCCCTCGGCTATGCCGAAACTGGCAATGAATGCCGCGTCGATCTCGGGCAGTTTTGCTTCCTGCACACGGATGATCTTGAGCGCGACATTCGCCGGTTTGCCGGCGAGTTCGGCAACGCGGAAATCCGCGGGGAAGGTCACGTCGACGTCAAACTCGGCCCCGGCGGCATGGCCCACAAGCTTGTCTTCCAGTTCCTTCGACATCGCGGCGGAACCGAGAATCGTGCCAACGCGGTCGCGTCCCTGGGCGGGATGAGTGACGTCTTCGGCCTGCGCGGCATACTCGAACAACACCATATCCGCGGCTTGTGCGGCACGCTCGACCGGCACCCAGGAGCGCCGTTGCTGACGCAACGTGTCGATCATCGCATCCACGTCGGAATCGGCGACGCTTGCGGCAGGCTTGTTGACCACCAAGGTGCCGACGTCGAGCTTGCCCAACTCCGGAAGCACTTCAAAGGTGGCGGTATATTCAATTTCGCCGTTGACCGGTGTGCCGGTCGTCGAAATCGCGGGCGACACGGCCGGACGCAATTTCTGCTCGTCGACGGCCTGCTGGAAGCTGGTGCGAACGAGTTCGGACATTGCTTCGCCGCGGATCTGCGCGCCGTAGCGTTGCTCGATCACCTTGACCGGAATCTTGCCGGGACGGAAACCCTTCAGGCGCACGCTGCGGCCGGCTTCGGCCAGGCGCGACTTGACTTGGGTTTCGTAGGCGTCAGCAGGAATGCGTACCGTCAACTTGCGTTCGAGTTTGCCCACGTTTTCAACCGAGACTTGCATGCTTGCTCCTCAGAATCTTCGTTCCGGCGCCGTCGTTACGTTGCGCCATTTTATACAATGTATGCTACTGCGATGGTGCGAAAGGAGAGACTCGAACTCTCACGGGTCGCCCCGCCAGGACCTAAACCTGGTGCGTCTACCAGTTCCGCCACTTTCGCTTGATCCAACCATTACCGCGTCGTGCGACATCCGGCGGCGCTGTTGTGCGCGCCTGGTACCGCCGCTTGTACGCGGCCGGAAAGAAAGTGGTGGGCCGTGTAGGAGTCGAACCTACGACCAAGAGATTAAGAGTCTCCTGCTCTACCAACTGAGCTAACGGCCCACTATAGATTTTTTCTTGATTTTTCCTGCATTTTCCGGCGCGCGCCGCACCGGAACGTATTCAACCTCGGCAAAAGTGGGGTGGACGATGGGATTCGAACCCACGACAACCGGAATCACAATCCGGTACTCTAACCAACTGAGCTACGCCCACCATTGTCTCACGTACTACAGCCGCTATTCTGGCACGCCCGACAGGACTCGAACCTGCAACCGTCGGCTTAGAAGGCCGATGCTCTATCCAGTTGAGCTACGGGCGCGTGAGTTCAAGTCTAACGCACCGATCCACGCATGGATCAGCTCCCGTCGGCATCGCACCATCAATTGGTCGGGGTAGAGGGATTCGAACTCTCGACGTCCAGCTCCCAAAGCTGGCGCTCTACCAGGCTGAGCTATACCCCGTCGCATCCGGCACAAACTACCGGAACGCACAAAAATACCACGACCCCGGCCTTGATGGCGCCGATCCGTCGTGCCGACGATTCGCCTCCTTCCGAAGCGACTTCCGTAAATAAAATAGGGTGCCGAAGCACCCTTCGCAAATCTGGCGCGCCCGGAGAGATTCGAACTCCCGACCACCAAGTTCGTAGCCTGGTACTCTATCCAGCTGAGCTACGGGCGCGAAGAAGCGGAATTATTCCGTTGGAATCGACTTTCGTCAACCCCAGAAAATCTGGCGGAGAGGGAGGGATTCGAACCCTCGATAGAGTTTTTGACCCTATACTCCCTTAGCAGGGGAGCCCCTTCGGCCTCTCGGGCACCTCTCCGGTTCACCCGCGAACTTCAGCATCGGAAACTTGCGCCACCGAACTGTTCGCGGGCGCGCAGGATACCGAGTCGGGCGGCGCGGGTAAAGCGCAACGTCATTCAGCAAGCACGACAAGCGCCGCTCAAGACGCCGCGGCAGGTGGCGTTTCCCCGCCTGGTATCTCGTGTTCACGCTTGATGCGCTGATAGATTTCCTCGCGATGCACGGCAACGTCTTTCGGCGCGTTGATTCCAATTCGCACCTGATTGCCCTTGACCCCCAGTACCGTCACGCTTACTGCGTCGCCTATCATCAGGGTCTCACCCACCCGACGCGTCAAAATCAGCATACTAATTCTCCTAACGGCGTTGCGTTCTCGTCTGTCCGGACGAACACCCCTGGCGATGCCGACTGCCAACGCACTTTACAGTCATATCCAAATCGCGAGTGACCGGCATCGTGCCAATTCGGCATCCATCGAGTTTGCGGGACTCAGAAACTTTCTTATTGAAATTCGACCGTCGCAAATCCTTTCGCAACCAGCCACGGCAACCCGGGATACTAGCCCAGCCCCCTACCCCACGCAATCCGGCGCGCCTACGTTTGCACGATCCGCGCTTGGATGCGCATGACGAAAGTCACCCCAGGCGAGCAGCAACCCATGCCGGCACGGCGTCGAGCGCGGTGGCGAGCAGCGGTGAATCCTCGCCACCACCCTGCGCCATATCTGGGCGACCACCGCCCTTGCCGCCGATTTGACCGGCGACATGCGCGACAAGTTCGCCGGCCTTGATCCTGCCCAGCGCCTTGCCGTGGACGCCGGCGACGAGCGCGACCTTGCCGTCGCTGCCACTCGCCAGCAGGATTACGCAATCGCCCAGCTTCTGCTTGAACTGATCGATGCTGTCGCGCAAAGTCTTTGCATCGGCACCATCCAGCCGCGCCGCGATCACCTTGATGCCGTGCACATCTTGCGCATTCGCCGCCAGGTCAACACTGGCTGCACTCGCGGCTTTTGCCTTCAGCGAGTCCAGTTCACGTTCCAGTTTCTTCTGCCGATCGAACAGCTGGCGCAATTTTTCCACGACGTCGCCACTGCTCGCGGAAAGCAGATGTGCAACTTCGTCCAGCCGCGCCTCTTCAGTCTTCACGTATTCCAGCGCGCCCGCGCCGGTGACGGCTTCGATGCGGCGAATGCCTGCGGCGACACCGCTCTCGGCGACGATCTTGAACAGGCCGATATCCCCAGTGCGACCGACATGCGTGCCGCCGCATAGTTCGGTCGAAAATTCGCCCATCTTCAGCACGCGCACATGATCGCCGTATTTTTCTCCGAACAGCGCCATCGCACCGAAATCGATCGCGTCCTTGTAGACCATCTCACGCACTTGCGCTTCGACATTGCGCCGCACTTCGGTGTTGACGATATCTTCGATCTGCTGCAACTCCGCTGGCGTCACCGGAGCAAAGTGCGAAAAGTCGAAACGCAGCCGATCCGGTGCGACCAGCGAACCCTTCTGCATGACATGTTCGCCGAGCAGCGCGCGCAGCGCCGCATGCAGCAGATGCGTTGCCGAATGATTGAGTACGGTCGCGCCACGCCGCGCTGCATCGACCGAACCGTGCAGGGCTGCGCCGACGCGCAACGATTTGCCCTGCCAGCGACCGACATGGCCGTGGAACGCTCCCGCGAGCTTTATCGTGTCGGTCACCGTGAACTGGCCATCAGCGCCGCTCAACTCGCCGGTATCGCCCACTTGACCACCGGATTCCGCATAAAACGGTGTCGCATCGAGGATCAACATCGCTTCGTCGCCATCGCCGATTTCATCAGCACTGCGACCGTCGCGGACCATGCCGAGGATATTCAGTCCATCGGCATCCAGTGCGCCGTAGCCAAGGAATTGCGTCGGCGTCAAACGCTGGACCAAATCGGCAGACAAGGAAGCTTTGGTCTCGAACTGACTTGCGCCGCGCGCGCGTTCGCGCTGCTCGTTCATGGCTTTATCGAAGCCTTGCATATCGACCGTCAAGCCGCGCTCGCGGGCAATATCTGCGGTCAAGTCGACAGGAAAACCAAAAGTGTCATAGAGACGAAACGCATCAGTACCCGAAATCTCTCGCTTCTTTACGTGACCTATGGTCGGAGTACCAAAGACCGATGTATCGCCGAGGCTTGTGACAGCAATCTCGAACACCTTCATACCGTTTTCGAGCGTTTCACCAAACCTTTCTTCCTCCGCCTGCAATGTCTTTTCTACAACGCCACGTTTTGCTGCAAGCTCGGGATAAGCCTTGCCCATCTCCTCGACCAGTGTCTCAACCAGTTTGTAGAAGAACGGCTGCTTCTGACCCAGCATGTAGCCATGTCGCAAAGCGCGACGAATAATCCGGCGAAGGACATAACCGCGACCTTCGTTCGACGGCAGCACGCCATCGACGATCAGAAAACTGCAAGCGCGGATGTGGTCGGCGATCACTCGCAGCGATTTGTTTTCCAGATCCTGCGTGTTCGTGAGCTTCGCCGCGACCTTGATCAGATGCTGGAACAGATCGATCTCGTAATTGGAATGCACGTGCTGCAATACTGCGGCCAAGCGTTCCAGACCCATGCCGGTATCGACGCAAGGTGCAGGCAGCGGACTCAGCGTGCCGTCGGCGGCACGATCGAACTGCATGAACACGAGATTCCAGATTTCGATGAAGCGGTCGCCGTCCTCGTCTGGTGATCCTGGCGGTCCGCCCGGAATTTCCGCGCCATGATCGTAAAAAATCTCGGTACACGGTCCGCACGGCCCGGTGTCGGCCATCTGCCAGAAATTGTCGGAGGCGTACGGCGCGCCCTTGTTGTCGCCAATGCGCACGATGCGTTCGGCGGGCAGGCCGATTTCCTTGTGCCACAGATCGTAGGCTTCGTCGTCGTTGTGGTAGACCGTGACCAATAGACGCTCTTTCGGCAACTTGAATACATCGACGAGCAATTCCCAAGCCCAAAGAATCGCCTCGCGCTTGAAATAATCGCCGAACGACCAGTTGCCGAGCATCTCGAAAAACGTGTGATGCCGCGCCGTGTAACCGACCGAATCCAGATCGTTGTGCTTGCCGCCGGCACGCAGGCAGCGCTGCACGTCGGCCGCGCGCACGTAGGGTAGTTTTTCGCTGCCGAGAAACACGTTCTTGAACTGCACCATGCCGGAATTGGTGAACAGCAAGGTCGGATCGTTGCCCGGCACGAGCGGCGCAGACGGCACGATGGTATGGCCCTTGGCCTTGAAGAAATCGAGAAAGGTCTGACGGATTTCGGCGCTGGTTTTCATCGAGTCTGATCAACAAGGAATGCAAACGGTAAGTAACCCGGACAAGGCGCCCGGCGCCGCATCCGGGGGTTATTTTTTCGGTTGTCCGGATGCGCTGCGCTTATCCGGGCTACGACGGCTTAGTCCGAATCGTCTAGACTTTCCGTGCGCGTGATATTGCTTACTGTGGCGGCATCGAAGCCGCGACGCAAGAGGAAGGCGGCACGTTTGGCGCGCTCAGCGAAATCCGCTGCCGGTTTGCTGCCGTAGCGACGGCGCAATTGGCCGCGGATCAGGGCCGGCCAATCCGGCTCCGCAGCCTCGATCAACTCGCGCGCTTTTTCTTCGTCGATACCATGCGTGCGCAGCTCAGCGATGATCCAGCGTGGACCGTAGCCGCCTTCGATGCGCGAACGCACCAGCATCTCGCCGAAGCGCGCGTCGTTCTGGAAATCCTTCGATTGCAGGCGTTCCAGTGTTGCGGCATTGACGTCGGTGTCAAAACCACGGCGCGCGAGTTTCGATTTCAATTCGCGCGCTGAATGCTCGCGACGCGCCAGCAGGGCGATCGCCTTTTCGTAGGCGTCGCCCGGGGTTTTATCGCCTGGCTTGCGCGCCATGACGCGGCGCTACGCCTTGCTCAAGCTTCTGCGAGTTCGGTCGCGACGATCGGCTTGGCAGCCTTGACGGTACTCAACGCGACGCGCAGCTTATCTTCGATTTCCTTGGCTATGGCAGGATTTTCCTTGAGGTACTGGCGCGCATTGTCCTTACCCTGGCCGATGCGTTCGCCGCCGTAGCTGTACCAGGCGCCCGACTTGTCGACAATCTTGTTGTCGCTGCCCATGTCGATCAATTCGCCTTCGCGCGAAATGCCTTCGCCGTAAAGAATTTCCGTGATGACCTGCTTGAACGGCGGCGCCAGCTTGTTCTTGACCACCTTGATGCGGGTCTGGTTGCCGACGACTTCATCGCCCTTCTTCACTGCGCCGATGCGGCGAATGTCCAGACGCACCGAGGCGTAAAACTTCAGCGCATTGCCGCCTGTGGTGACTTCCGGACTCTGGCCCGGCATCATGATGCCGATCTTCATGCGCAACTGATTGATGAAGATGACCATCGTCCCGGACCGGCTGATATTGCCGGTGAGCTTGCGCAGCGCCTGCGACATCAGACGTGCCTGCAAACCGGGCAATTGATCGCCCATCTCGCCTTCGATTTCAGCACGCGGCGTCAGTGCGGCGACCGAGTCGATCACCACGACATCAACCGACGCCGAACGCACTAGCATGTCGGCGATTTCCAGCGCCTGCTCACCGGTATCCGGCTGCGAAACCAGCAGATCCTCGACATTCACGCCGAGTTTTTCCGCGTAGATCGGATCGAGTGCGTGTTCGGCATCGATGAAGGCGCAAGCACCGCCAAGTTTTTGCGCCTGCGCGATCACGTGCAAGGTCAACGTGGTCTTGCCCGAGGATTCCGGCCCGTAGATTTCGACAACGCGACCGCGCGGCAGACCACCGATACCGAGAGCGATATCCAGCGCCAGCGAACCGGTCGGGATCGAATCGATCGTATCGGACGTGCGGTCGCCCATGCGCATCACAGCGCCCTTGCCGAACTGTTTCTCGATCTGGCCCAATGCGGCGGAGAGCGCCTTGCGCTTGTTATCATCCATTGCGAAATCCTCAAAGTCTGTGTGTGCGAGTCGGTGCAGACTGCGCTGTTGCCGTCTCACCGAATGCGACGCGGGTTATTGCAGCGGAATTATTTCACAGTGAGCACCGCCACGCATGGGTCAAATCGCCTGTCAACTTGTAAGAATTTTCTGAACGCCGCGCAGCGCGGCCGCGACCGTCTGGCGCCGCACCGCCTCGCGATCGCCGTCGAAATGATACAGCTCGGTCTGTGCGTAGCCGCCGCGACGCTTCCAGCCAATCCACACCGTGCCGACCGGCTTGCCCGGCGTGCCGCCGCTGGGACCGGCGACGCCGGTAACTGCCACCGCGACACTGGCACCAAAACGCGCGAGCGCGCCGGATACCATCTCCAGCGCGGTTTCCTGGCTTACCGCGCCGGTGCGTTCCAGCGTCTGCGGCTGCACGCCGAGCAGCGACTCCTTGGCTTCGTAACTGTAGGCCACTACGCCGCACTCGAACCACACCGAACTGCCCGGAACATCCGTCAGCACCTTGGCGATCCAACCGCCGGTGCAGGATTCGGCGGCCACCAGCGTCGCACCACGCTGCGTGCAAATGCCGGCAATGGATTGAGCCAGACCGTGCAGTTCCCGATCATCGGCGATTTCGCTCTGCGACATGCAACACTCCACTACAATGGCTATACGCGCTATCGAATCTGTACTCTACCGCAAAGCATGAATCGCGACGACCTCGCCCAGCATACTCCGCTGATGAAGCAATTCTTCGCCGCCAAGGCGGAGTATCCGGATACGCTCGTGTTTTTTCGCATGGGCGATTTCTACGAGCTGTTCTACGACGACGCGCGCAAGGCCGCACGCCTGCTCGACATCACCCTGACCCAGCGCGGCGCCTCGGCCGGCGCGCCGATCCCGATGGCTGGCGTACCGTATCACGCGGCCGAAGGTTACTTGGCAAAACTTATCAAGCTCGGCGAATCGGTCGCCATCTGCGAGCAGATCGGCGATCCGGCACTGGCCAAGGGCCTGGTCGAGCGCAAGGTCGTGCGCGTGGTAACGCCGGGCACGGTCACGGATGAAGCGCTGCTGGAAGAGCGCCGCGACAATCTGCTGCTGGCGATTGCGGGCGGCATGCAAAGTTACGGTCTGGCCTGGATCGATCTGGCCGGTGGACGTTTCCTGCTCAGCGAAGTCGCTGACGCCGAAGCGCTCGCCTCCGAACTGGCACGGCTCGCGCCGGCGGAAACACTCATCGCCGAGGACATCGTCTGGCCGGCGTTCGTGGCCGAATTGCCAGGTTTGCGCAAACGCGCGCCTTGGCATTTCGATACGGAAACCGCACAAAGGCAACTTTGCCGCTTTTTCCACACGCACGACCTGTCCGGTTTTGGCTGCGAAGCCATGCCGCTGGCGATTGCGGCGGCGGGTGCGCTGCTCTGCTACGTCGAGGAAACGCAGAAATCCGCGCTGCCGCATCTGAGCGGTCTCGCCATCGAAAACGCGAGCGAAACGATCGCGCTCGATGCAGCGACGCGGCGCAATCTCGAACTCGATACGCATCCGAGCGGTCGCAGTGAACACACGTTGCTCGGCGTGCTGGATTCCACGATCACGCCAATGGGCGCACGCGCACTGCGGCGCTGGCTGCACCGACCACTGCGCGACCATACGTCGCTGCGCCGACGCTATCAGGCCATCGACAGCCTGATCGAACAACACCGGTCCGAGGCCCTGCGCGACGTGTCGCGCGGCATTGGCGATCTCGAACGCATCCTCGCGCGTGTGGCGCTGCGCTCGGCGCGACCACGCGATCTGTCCACGCTGCGCGACGGGCTGCTTGCGGCGCCGCAACTACGTGACAGCATCGCGGCTTGCGACAGCCCGCTGCTGCACGATCTGCTCGAACACCTCGGCGAACATGCCGGGACGGCACAACATCTCGCTGCCGCCATACTCGAGCAACCGCCTGCGCTGCTGCGCGATGGCGGCGTGATCCGCCCGGGCTTCGACGCGGAACTCGACGAGTTGCGCACGCTGTCGACAAATGCCAATCAGTTTCTGATCGATCTGGAAGAACGCGAAAAAGCCGCGACCGGAATCGCGACGCTGAAAGTCGGCTACAACAGCGTGCACGGTTATTACATCGAGATTAGCAAGGGCCAGTCAAGCAAGGCGCCGGCAAGTTATACAAGACGACAAACGCTAAAAGGTGCAGAAAGATACATCACCGAGGAGCTCAAGTCGTTCGAGGACAAGGTGCTTTCCGCGCGTGAACGCGCACTGATGCGCGAACGCATGTTGTACGAAGCCCTGCTCGATTTTCTCGGTGCACGACTCGACCCGCTCAAGCGCGCCGCGGCTGCGATCGCCGAACTCGATGTACTAGCCAATCTCGCCGAACGCGCCGATGCCTTGAACTGGAAGGCACCGCAGCTTGCCGATGACACGGGAATCTGCATCGTGCGCGGCCGCCATCCCGTGGTCGAGCAGGTGCGCAAGGATCCGTTTGAACCGAATGATCTGGCGCTTAATGACGCCCGCCGCATGCTGATCATCACTGGCCCGAACATGGGCGGCAAATCCACCTACATGCGTCAGTGCGCGCTGATCGTACTGCTTGCGCATATCGGCAGCTTCGTGCCGGCGGATGCGGCGAGTATCGGCCCGATCGACCGCATCTTCACCCGCATCGGCGCCGGCGACGATCTTTCGCGCGGGCAATCCACGTTCATGGTGGAAATGAGCGAAACCGCAAACATTCTCCACAATGCAACAAAGTATAGCCTGGTGCTGATGGACGAAATAGGACGCGGCACGTCGACTTACGACGGTCTCGCGCTGGCGCAGGCATGCGCAATCCAACTCGCGACCCACAATCGCGCGTTCACCCTGTTCGCCACACACTATTTCGAGCTGACCGAACTCGCATCGCAATACGACGGCATCGCCAACGTGCATCTGGACGCCATCGAATACGGCGATGGGCTGGTGTTCATGCACGCGGTCAAGGAAGGTCCGGCCAACCGCAGTTTCGGCCTGCACGTTGCCGCGCTGGCGGGTGTGCCCAAGTCCGTGATCATGCAAGCGCAGCGTTACCTGCATGCGTTGGAGCGCAGTCACTCCCAATACGGCAGCACCCAACACGATCAGGTGCAGCGAGAGACAAACTCGCCGGCCTCGGAATCATCGCCGCAACTCGGCCTGTTCGCACCGCCGCGACCGTCAGCCGTCGAAGCCGCCCTGGACGCACTCGATCCGGATGCGATGACGCCGAAAGAGGCCTTGGATGCCCTATATCGGCTCAAACGTCAGTTGTAACGCAGACGGATCAGGCCCGCGGCTGTACCGATTGCAGAAACTCCGCGAACGCGATCACGGCGGTATCGTCGTCGAACAGCGCGGGTTTGCGTGCGAGGATTCGGTTGCGCAGCTCGCTGCAATGCCCTGGATCGCGAATCAAGGCGGCCGCCTTGGCGACGTAATCGTCTTCGTCTTGCGCGATCAATTCCTCGATATCCAAGATCCGCAGCATGCCCGACGTCTGCCTGCCGCGCGCCATCGCGCCTTCCCAAGCCAGCACCGGCGTGCCGACACTGAATGCATCGAGACTGGTACCGCCGCCGGAGAATCCGGGCGAATCCAGCACGAACGGCGCACGCGCCACACCGGCCAGATAATCCGGATGCGTTCGCACCGGCAGAAATAGCAGATGTTTTTCCGGATCGAGGCCATGCGCCTTGAACGTCGCACCGATGCGTTCGCGGAAGCGACGCATCAGCGGCGGATTGCGGGTGAAAAATCCGATTCGCGCGCCGGTTTCGGCGGCGATCCGCGCCAGGGCACGATCGTAGGAAGGAATCAGCTTGATAAAATTTTGTAAACAAAGCAACAAAGGTACATTTGTCGCCTGTTCGTCGAACCAGGCGCCGTTGCCCGGCGCCGGCGGTGGCAATGGCCGCGTGCCGAGTCCGGGCAGGCGCACCAACCGTTCGCGATAATGTTGGTCGCCATTGGCCGGTTCCAGTGCATCGCTGCTGAGAAAATAATCGATATTCGCAAGACCGCTGGTCGCCGGATGGCCATACAGCACGCATTGCACCGGCGCCAGGCGCAGGGCGGCGAGCGCCTGATGGTGCGGATCCATGCCGATTTCCGGATACACCAGCACATCGAGTTGGGCGCGGCGGATGTCGCGCGCAACCGCCAAGGCATCGCCCTGCGTCTGCACGAAGGCATCGACCTTCGCGGCGATGAAATCCGTACTCGCATCGTGCGTGCCGCCGGCGTACCAAACCTTGACTTCGAAGCGTTGCGAATCGAACCCGCTAAGCAGCGCGGTGAAATAACGCGAAACCGTATGCTGCATCAGATGATTGCTGACGATGCCGACTCGAATGCGCCCGCCATGCGCGTGCGGTACCCAATTACACTTTTCCACAAGTTCCGGCGCGGCGCGCGCCATGATGCGCGTGACCAGATCGCCGAAACGGCATTGCAGCGCGGTGTTGTCGCACGCCTGATATTGCAGATAGAACGGCGCGACGCTGACCACCGCCTGCACGGCTTCGCGCAGCGATTGCGGCGTATCAAGGTCGAGGCCGGCATCGAGCTCATCCAATCCCGCGCTGAAGTACGCACGCGCCGCGTCGATCTGCGCGTCATCGCGATACAGCGCCGGCAGGCTGAGTGCACGCAGCCAGCGCACACGTTCGCCGCAACCCGGCAGCGTGCGCGCACCGGCAAACAGCGTTCGCGCTTCGTCGATCGCGCCGGCTTCGCTCAAGGCCAAGCCGAGTTCCAGCGTTGTACCGGCATCGCCCGGGTCGAGTGCGAGCGCCTTGCGCAAGGTCTCGATGGAATTTTCCACATCGTGCAGCAGCCGCTGTGCAACGCCCAGTGCTTTCCACCACAGCGCCCGCTCCGGCTCCAGCCCCACGGCTTTCCGGGCGAAGTGCAGCGCATCGAATTGGCGGCCGAGATCGCTCAGCAACAAGGCAAGATTGCCGTTAGTCTGCGCGCGTTCCGGCGCCAGCCGTTGCGCAGTCTCCAGCAACGGCAAAGCATCGGAACGACGTCCGTGGCGACTCAGCAGGTTGGCCAGATTGATTGCCGCATCAACATGATTCGCACGCCACGCCAGAGCCTGGCGATACGCGCGTTCGGCTTCTCCCGGCGATCCGGCAGCCTCGAACGCGATGCCGAGATTGAACACCGCATCCACATAACCGTTGCGCACGGCCAACGCCGCGCGGAACGCCGCGATCGCCTCAGCGTGACGGCCAGCTTGGCGCAGCGCGACGCCGAGATTATTATGCGCCTCGGCGAATGCCGGACGCACTTTTATACATGTGCGCAAACTTTTTGCCGCCAGCGCAGGATTGTCCGACTGCAAGGCGGCGACGCCGAGCAGATGCCAGGCATCGGCATTGGTCGGATCGAGCTTCACCGCACGCTGGTAATGGCTCTGCGCCAGACCGATCTGTCCGGCACGATGCAGCAGCGTGCCTTTCTGCAATTGTTCCAGCGCCAGGCGTTTGTCGTCGACACTCATCGATCAGGTGTGCGCCAGCAGCGCATTCACGCGCCGCACATAGGCCGCTGGATCATCCAGCGCCACACCCTCGAGCAATTGCGCTTGATCCAGCAGCAGCAAACCGAGGTCCTGCGCGCGCGCTTCGTTCGTTTCGCTTTCCAGTCGCTTCACGAGCACGTTCGCCGGATTGATTTCGAGAATCGGTTTGCTCGCCGGCACATCATGTCCGGCCTGCTTGAGCAAGCGCTGCATGGCCAAGCCCATATCGTGTTCGTCGAGCACGAGAACGGACGGCGAATCGGTCAGGCGCGCGCTCACGCGTACGTCGCGCACACGCTCGCCAAGCAATTCCTTCAGCTTCTTGACGACGCCTTCAGCGGCCTTTTCCGCTTCCTTGCGCTTTTCCGCATCGACTCCGCCGAGTTTGTCCAGATCGAGATCGCCCTTGGCGACGTTGCGCAGTTTCTTGCCGGCGTATTCGGTGAGATAGCTGGTCATCCAATCGTCAATGCGCTCATACATCAGCAACACTTCAACGCCATGCGCCTTCAACGCTTCCAACTGCGGGCTGCCCGCGGCGGCGGCGTAGCCGTCGGCGGTGAGATAGTAGATCGCGTCCTGACTTGGCACCATGCGGCCGATGTAGTCGTCGAGCGATACCGCCTGCACCGCGCCTTCGGACTTCGTCGAAGCAAAGCGCAGCAGTTTGGCGATGCGCTCCTTGTTGGCGAAATCCTCGGCCGCGCCTTCCTTGAACGTCGTGCCGAATTCCTTCCAGAACGTGGCAAATTTCTCGGGTTCGTCCTTTGCCAGCTTGTCGAGCAAGTCGAGTACACGGCGCGTGCAGGCAGCGCGGAGTTTTTCCAGATTGCGGTTTTGCTGCAGGATTTCGCGGCTGACGTTGAGCGGCAGATCATCCGAATCGACCACGCCGCGGACAAAGCGCAAATACGCCGGCAGCAACTGTTCGGCCGCGTCCATGATGAAGACGCGCTTGACGTACAGTTTCAGGCCCTTGCGCTCGTCGCGCGCGCCCATAAGCATATCGAACGGCGATTTCGACGGCAGGTACAACAGCGAGGTGAAGTTCTGCGTGCCTTCGACGCGATTGTGCGTCCACGCCAGCGCGTCGTTGAAATCGTGTGCGATGTGCTTGTAGAAATTCTGGTAGTCTGCGTCGATCAGCTCGCTTTTCGGTCGCGTCCACAGCGCCGAAGCCTGATTGACAACTTCCCATTCTTCGGCCGGTTTTTCTGCCTTTTCGTCTCCGTCCGATTCCTTCAGCATCCGAATCGGGAAGCCGATATGGTCGGAATAGCGCGCCACCAGGCTGCGCACCTGCCAGGGCTGCAGGAACTCGTCCTCGTCGGCCTTCAGGTGCAAGGTGACCGCCGTGCCGCGCTCGACCTTGTCCGCGCCGGACAGCGAATACTCGCCGGTTCCATCCGATTCCCAGCGCACGCCTTCGCCCGCTTCCGTCCCGGCCTTGCGCGTGACCAGGCTCACCTTGTCCGCGACGACGAAGGCAGAATAAAAGCCGACGCCGAACTGGCCGATCAGATTGGCGTCGCTTTTCTGCTCGGACGACATCGCCTCGAGAAACTTGCGTGTACCGGAACTGGCAATGGTGCCGATATTGGCGACCACTTCGTCGCGACTCATGCCGATGCCGTTGTCGCGGATCGTGAGTGTGCGCGCCTGCTTGTCGATGGCGATGTCGATATGAAATCCACCGTCGCCCGTCAGCAGTTCAGGTTTGCCGATCGCTTCGAAGCGCAATTTGTCGCAGGCATCCGAGGCATTGGAAATCAACTCGCGCAGGAAGATTTCCTTGTGCGAATACAGCGAATGCGTCACCAGATGCAGCACCTGGGCGACTTCAGCTTCAAATTTGCGGGTTTCGGTGGTCGTGGTCATGCGGAAAATCCTTGAATGGGCTGCGACAGCGGATAAGGGCGCGTCACGTCAAAATCAAGCGGGAAATGCTGCCGCGCAGTCAAACAGCGCGCTTGGCACATGGATGTGCCAACGAATCGGCTGCATTCAAGCCGATTCGACAAAGGTGGCGCGGCTCCGCCGCGACCGTTTGTGTGCAAACTGCGGCAGGATGCCCAGTTTTGCACCAATCAGAAAAGACAAAGCGACCGTCGTTGCCGACGGTCGCTTTGGACGAGGAGCACAGACGCGACTCGATGCTCCAAGACTTTTGTCTTTGGCGCGATCGCAATCGCGCCTGGTTTTGCGTCAATCCTGGGTGATGCGCTTGCCCAGATCTTCCTGGATGCGCGCCGCCTTGCCTTCCAAACCGCGCAGATAGTAAAGCTTGGCTCCACGCACCTTGCCGCGGCGCTTGACCGATACGGAATCGATCGCCGGGCTGTGCGACTGGAACACGCGCTCCACGCCGGTGCCATGCGAAATCTTGCGCACGGTGAAGGCGGAATTCAGGCCCGCGTTCTTCTTCGCGATGCACACGCCCTCATAGGCCTGCACGCGCTCACGGTTGCCTTCTTTCACCTTGACGTTGACCACGACCGTGTCGCCAGGCCCGAATTCGGGCAGCTTGCGGGTCATCTGTTCAGCTTCGAATTGTTGCAGGATATTCATGACACTCACCAATCTGGTTGGGAATTATACGCGGATGTTCAGCCCGATCTACGGCCGATTTCATTAAATTTTCGTATCTTGTTGAAATTCAATCAAAAGTTTTTCATCTTCCTTGCCAAGCTTCAATTGTGCCAACAACTCCGGCCGGCGCAACCAAGTCCGCCCCAAGGCCTGTTTCCGACGCCAGCGACGAATCGCCGCATGATCGCCGGACGTCAGCACCGTCGGCACCGGACCCAGCGCGTGCTGCTCTGGCCGGGTGTAATGCGGGCAATCGAGCAGACCATCCGAAAACGAATCCTGCTGCGCCGACTGCGCATCGTTCAATGCGCCTTCCTGCAACCGGCCGATGGCATCGATCAACACCGCCGCCGCCAGTTCACCGCCCGACAATACGTAATCGCCGATCGAGATTTCCTCATCGGCTTCGTGCTCGAGCAAACGCTCGTCCACGCCTTCGTAACGTCCGCACAACAGAATCATCCGATCCCGTTGCGCGAATTCCGCGACCTTTTCCTGTGTGAGCCGCGTTCCCTGCGGACTCAGATAAATCGTTTTCGCCGGTTCCGTTGCCGCCGCCCGCGCTGCCACCAGGGCATCGCGCAGAGGATCGATCAACATCACCATTCCCGGGCCGCCGCCAAATGGACGCTCATCCACCCGGCGATAGGCATCGGTCGCATAATCGCGCGGGTTCCAGGCCTGCACCTGCAACAAGCCACGTTCCTGCGCCCGGCCGACTACGCCGATTCCGGCGCAGGTTTCGACGAATTCCGGAAACAGCGTAATAACATCAATTCTCATAGATGCTTTTGCGTTCATCCCTGACCGCGAAAATCAAGAAGCGCCCATCCTTGGCCGCACTTCTCAACATGGATCAAAACTCCGGATCCCAATCCACCGTGATCCGGTTGCTGTCGAGATCCACCTCGCGGACGAATTGCTCGCGCACGAAGGGAATCATGCGTTCGCGAATGCCGTCGCGCACCACCATCACGTCGTTGGCTCCGGTGGCAAACAGATGACTCACCTGCCCCAGCGTTACCCCTTCGACGGTGACCACGTCCAAACCTTCCAGATCGACCCAGTAAAGCTCGCCACGTTTGGGTTTCGGCAATACCGAACGCCAGATCCGGATTTCCGCGCCGACCAGCGCTGCCGCCGCGTCGCGATCATCGAATCCCGGCAAACTGCCGACGACGGTCTTGCCCTGCTCGTGTCCGCTGGCTCCAGCGACTTCCACTTCGTGACCCGCGCTCGTCACCAGCCACGGCTGATAAGTGAAGATACGCAAGCGCGGCTCGGTATACGATTCCAGTTTCACCCAACCCTGGATGCCGAACAGGCCGACGATCTTGCCGACCAGCAGGCGGCGATCGGCGCGCACGCGCGAACCGTCCGCGCGGACTTGATCAGGCCGCCTTGGCCTGCTTGCCGGCTTCCTTCATCAACCAACGCACCTTGTCGGTCATCTGCGCGCCTTTGGCAACCCATGCCTTCACCTTTTCGGTGTCGAGCTGCAGGCGCACATCCTTGCCGGCGGCGATCGGGTTGTAGAAACCCACGCGCTCGATGTTGCGGCCATCGCGGGCCTTGCGCTCGTCGGCGACGACGATGTGATAGAACGGACGCCCCTTGGCGCCGCCACGGGACAGGCGAATCTTGACCATTGTCTTTACTCGAGAATTGACGAAACCGGCGATGCGCGGCAAGGCGAAATGCCAACACCCACATCGGGAGCCGCGTATTGTAGCTGGAAATGCCGAAAAATAAAGCTCCGCAACGACTTGGCGATCAATTTATTGGTTGAACCCGCGAATATCGAAGCCGTTGCGGAAAATGCCGTCGGTGGTACCCACTGGCGCGCCTTCGGCGATCCAGTCGTAGATCAGCGCTTGCTGCTCGGGACTCAGCGTTCCTGCAGGATAGTCCAGGGGCATCTGCACCCCGACCGCCGGATTGGTGCAATTGATTTTCTGAAACAACAGGCTTTGATCAGGATGATTGGGCACGACATACACGATGCCGGAGTCTTCATTGCTGGGCACTTTGACGAGATCCCGCCACGAATTGCCATCGGTCAGATCAAGATGACCGGCGGCTTGAGACGCCGGATCGATGTGGCAATCCACGCAGCCGGCCGTGCCGCCATTAGTCAGAAAATTATCAAACAGGCCCTGGATCGCCGCGCCGTATTCGATGCCGCCGTAGATCGGCGGCACGTCCTGGATGCTGGTGCAGCCGCTGGGTACCACGTTGCTTGCCGTAGACGAGGTGGAAACCAGCGCCACCGCCGCGACAGCGCTGACGATGGCCGCAACCGCGATTGGCCAGCGCGGCCACTTGCTCGTGCCATTCTCGTCCATGCGCTGCCCGATCAGACGAAGCCGAGATTGCTGCTCGGAAAATTCTTCAGGTTCGGGAAAATCGCCCCCAAGTCCGACGCCGAGGTAATTCCCATCCACTGTGCCAAGGTCGCAGCGTATTGCTCGACACCGATGCCGGGAATCATCTGCCCGCGCGAGAAGTTGTTCGGGTTGGGATTGCTCATCGAGCCATACGCCTGATTCGGAAAACCGCTGATCGGACCGCCGCCGTTGCTGTACAACTTGCCGCCGTTGACTGCGCCGCCGAGCACCATCTGCAGGGTGCCCCAACCGTGATCGGAACCCGAACCGTTGGATTGCAGCGTGCGCGCGAATTCGGACAAGGTGAATACGGTGACATCGTTCTGAAGGTTCACGTCGGTCGGACCCATCGAGGTGTAGAACGCGCTGAGCGCTCCCGACAGTTCAGCCAGCAACGACGCATGACCGCCTGTGGCGTTCCAGAATCCCGAATGCAGATCGTACCCGCCCAGCTCCACGAAGTAGATCTGGCGCGAAGCATAACCTTTGGCGTGCGACAGGTTGATCATGGCCGCCACCTGTTGCAGTTGCGAAGCCAACGAATTATTCGCCGGAAACGCGGTTTTCGGCGCATACGCTACCAGGTTGGGACTGAGCAGGTTATACAGGTCGCGTCCTTGCTGGAAAAGTTCGCTGTAGCTGCCAGCGAAGTCGCTCGAATACGCGGCGCGGAGCAGCTCGTTCAAGGCTTCGTCGCGTACACCATTGTTGCCGTTGCAGGTCGGATTGCACACGCCGCTCAGCGCCGTCAATCCGCCCGACGACAACTGGTAAGGCACGGACGCCGCACCCACCTCGAAGCGGTTGGCGCCCGAAATCGATATCGACAAAGGCAGCTGCGGATTCGTGGTCAGATTCGCGCCTTGAGCCTGCAAATTCTCGGCGCACAGTCCGCCCCAACCCACGGTCGCGGTGGAACTGGCGTACGCCTGTTGCCATTGATTGGTCTGATCCGCATGCGAGAACAACTGCGGCGGATACGGCACGGTTCCACCGGTGTATTGCGCCATCGTGATCGGCTCGACCAAACTGCCCATGTTGACGGCGAAGGCCAGCTTCTTCTGGGTGAATAGCTGCGCCAAGGACGAACCCGTTGCAGTCAAACTGGGATGCAGGAAATACTGATTGCTGCCCGACGCCCCGTTCAGATCGGTCACCACCTGCTGCGTAATTTGCGCTCCCGTCGGCTGCGTCAGCGCCAAACCGCCGGGATTGGTTGCCGCATTGTATACACCGCTGCGCGCCGTCGCATAGACGTTGTAGCGCGTGTTGTCGAACGGCACCAGCATGTTCCAGGCGTCGTTGCCACCGGATAGGTAAACGCACACCAGCGCCTTGTAGCCGGTGAGTGCTGGCGAACTCGCCAACGCAGTGCCGAGCATGCGCAGTTGCGGCAGCATCGCCGCGGCGCCGCCGCTGGCGGCGAGGCAGCAGAGTTTGTGCAGGAATTCGCGACGGGAATTGCGGTTCTGGCTCATGGTCGTATTCCTCAGCGCTGGATCGCGTATTCGGGCGAAAGCAGGGTCACGTAGATCGCCGACCACGCTTTTTCCTGGGCCGATGTGCCGCTGCCGAGAAACCCGATCATATTGGTCAACGTCGATTGCATCGTTGACGACATGCTGCCGTACATCATGTCGGCGTTGATCGTGGCGACCATCGCCGCCGGGCTGCTGACGTTCGCGGTCAGTGTGGACAGATCGATCAGCGGGCGATTTCCCGGCGGGCTGGTCATGCCTTGATACGCGCCCTTGGTAAAGCCGTAGTAACTGTTCGCCGTCGAATACATCGTCGCCGCATTGGTGATCTGAAATTCCGGCGAATAAAGATTGTTGTCGGCAAGCGTTCCGGGCTGCTGGTAATCGGGCGTGTAGAAATTGAACACCGTTGGCGATTCGAGCGGCCCCTGTCCATACGAACCCTCGAAATTGGTATTTCCGGTCATGCCAATTTCGCCATAGGCATCGGGTGCCGGCGCCACCGCGTTGAACGCGCGCCACATTGCCGTCAAGCGCAGCAACGGTTCACGCAATTTACCGTAGCTGTCGCCTGCGGCCAGCGGCGGCGGATTTTCCGCTTCGGGGTCGATGAGGGTGGCCTTGATCGTGTCGCCGAGATCGCCGCCGTTATTCACAAACACCGTCGCCACGCGCTGGATGTAGGCCGGCGACGGATTGCTGCTGACGAAACGTTCGATCAATTGGCGCGAAATGAACGGCGCGACATTCGCATGCCCGGCGATGATATCGAGCTCGTCGCCGACATCCTTGCCACAAGTCTGGTTGGCGGGAATCTGGTTGGGCTGCATCACGCCACCGACGAACCAGCTCAGCACGGTCTTGCCCGTAGCCGTGGTGCCATCGTCGCCATAGACGTCATGCTTCATGTTGCCGCTGCCGGTGCCGGATTCCGGATACAGCTCGCTACCCCAGCACGCCATCGGACTGGACTCGCTGGTGAAGTTCAACCCGCCACCATAAAAACTCGCGCCCGAATAATTCGGCGGTCCGCTGCCCTGCGGCGCATCGGCGTAGGTGAAGCCGGTGAATACCTTGGCGGTACTGGTGATTGTGGGCTGGGTGTAAGTGGGAACCGGTGCCGGCGGGCTGCCTTGCAGTACCGGGGAGTGATCCAGATTGAGTTCGACCAGGCCAATTGAGAACAACTGCATCACTTCGCGCGCATAATTTTCGTCCGGGCTGGTTGTCTGCACGCCGTTGACGATCGTCGGCTTGACGTTGCGAAACGCATTGAGGTACTTGCCCATGGTCGGGCTGAAGGTGACGTCGCCGAGCAGATTGCGATAACTTCCGAACGCATCGGCTGCGAGCAGGTCCTGATACGCAGTCATCGGCACGATGTCCTGATTGATCGCGCTGCTCGCATCGGAAACGACGAAGATCTGGCTCAATGCAAACGCCATGCGCTCGCGCAACTGATCCGGCGCATACGTCGCTTGCCAGAACCAGCGATTAAGCCGCTGTGTCTGGCCGACCTTCTGACCGCCATTCGTGCGCGCGTTGACTACGTCCTCGACGACGGGAAAACCCAGCGTCGCCGGTTTGGCGAGTTGCTCGTCAATCCACTCGCTGTAGCCTTGCGCCATCAGATAAGCGACGTCGGCCTGGGTCGGCCCGAACGTGGCCTGGGTGAGAAACCGCGCCGCTGCGTTGGTACTCACGGGCGCGTCGGCGGGAAGATCGAACCTGCCCTGGAATAGCTGATCGTGCACCGTGGCGTTGGCAAAAGGCGCGAACGCCAGCGCGAGCAGAATCGCCGTGGCCGTGAAGCAAGCTCTCATGGTCTGACCCTCCGGAAGGCGGCAGTCCGGGAGCGGCGATGTCATACCGGATCTGCGCGCGAAGCACGATCGCACAGCCCGAAGCACCAAACCGATACCGAATGCACATCCCGAACGCACCAGCGCCGGATGGGTTGACTGCGTGTTTGCGGCCGCAGCGACCGCGGGGTGGCTTTAGTGCATTCCGGCTGGCGGCAAACCGCCGCCGCCCATGCCTTTCATCGCCCCCGACATCTGCCGCATCAGGCCCTTCATGCCGCCTGACGACAGTTTGGACATCATTTTTTCCATCTGCATGTATTGCTTGAGCAGACGATTGACGTCGGCCGGCTGGGTCCCGGAACCGCGCGCCACGCGAACCTTGCGCGAGCCATTGAGCAAATCCGGATGGCGGCGTTCCTTCTTGGTCATCGAATTGATGATCGCCACCATGCGCTTGACTTCGTTGTCGTTGACGTTCGATTTGACCTTGTCCGGCAAATTGCCGACGCCCGGCAACTTGTCCATGAGCGAAGCCAGGCCGCCCATGCTCAGCATCTGCTGCAACTGATCGCGC
Source organism: Rudaea sp. (assembly GCA_025451955.1). GTDB lineage: Bacteria > Pseudomonadota > Gammaproteobacteria > Xanthomonadales > Rhodanobacteraceae > Rudaea. The sequence continues at coordinate 46,841 of JANWJJ010000098.1, forward strand.
ATGTCGCTCATGTCGAAGCGCTTGCCCTTGATGACTTTTTCTGCGAGCTTCTGGGCCTTTTCGCGGTCGACATTTTGCTCGACCTGCTCGACCAGCGACAGCACATCGCCCATGCCGAGAATGCGCTGGGCGATGCGATCTGGATGGAACGCATCCAAGCCGTCAGGTTTTTCACTGACGCCGATAAACTTGATCGGCCGCCCGGTAATGTAGCGCACCGACAAGGCCGCACCGCCGCGCGCATCGCCATCGGTCTTGGTCACGATCACACCCGTCAGCGGCAGCGCTTCCGAGAATGCCTTGGCTGTCGTCGCCGCATCCTGGCCAGTCATCGCATCGACGACGAACAGGGTTTCAATCGGATCGAGCGCGGCGTGCAGCGCCTTGATCTCGGCCATCATTTCCATATCGATCGCCAGACGTCCGGCGGTATCGACCAGCAGCACATCGGCGAAATTCTTGCGTGCCGCATCGACTGCAGATTTTGCGATCGCCACCGGATTCTGATCGCCGGAACTCGGATGAAACAGCACATCGACCTGTTCGGCCAGCGTGCGCAACTGCTCGATCGCGGCCGGACGATACACATCGCAACTCACGACCATGACTTTTTTCTTCTTGCGATCCTTGAGGAATTTGGCGAGCTTCGCCACCGTGGTGGTCTTGCCGGCGCCCTGCAAGCCGGCCATCAGCACCACGGCCGGCGGCGGACAATTCAGATTCAGATCGGCATTCGCCGTGCCCATCAGCGCGGTGAGTTCGTCGCGCACCACTTTCACCAGCGCCTGCCCCGGCGTCAGGCTTTTCAGCACTTCGACGCCCACCGCACGCACCTGCACGCGCTGGATCAGCGCCTGCACCACGGGCAGCGCGACATCGGCTTCGAGCAAGGCGATGCGCACTTCGCGCAGGGATTCGCGGATATTCGCCTCGGTCAGGCGCGCACGCCCACGCAGGCGCTCAATGGTGGTGGACAGGCGTTGGCTCAGCGATTCGAACATGGCAGCGCAGCGAATTTTCGGGGGCGCGAGTATAGCAGCGCCTCGCGCCATCCTCGCCGCTATGCCACACTTGGACCATGCCGATTCACCTGCTTGCCCCACTCGCCGCCGCGTTGTACCTGTTCGCCGCCGTGCTGCTGGCGTGTCCGCCCATGCAACAACGGCGGCTGCCGCGCCTGACGGGTTTCAGCCTGGCCACAGCGGCCGTGCTGATCCACGCCGTGATTTTGATTGGCGTGCATCGCGGCGGCGTCGATCTGCATTTCTTCGCCGCGCTGTCCCTGGTGGGCGGCTGCATCGCGGCGTTGTGCCTGCTGGTGAATCTGGCGCGACCGGTCGCCACGCTCGGCGTGATTGTGTTTCCGCTCGCCGCGATCCTGCTGCTCGTCGATGTTTTTCTTGCGCCCGCCACCCAGCCGTTGCCGATCGATTGGCAGATCAAACTGCATGTCGTCTTCGCCCTGCTCGGCTTCAGCGTGCTCAGCGTCGCCGCGGTGCTGGCGATTTTGCTTGCGCTGCAGGAACGTGCCCTGCGCCGACGCCGCTTCGACGGCCTGGTGCGCGTCTTGCCGCCGCTCACGCTGACCGAAACCCTTATGTTCCAGTTGATCGGTGCCGGCTTCGTGCTACTGACGCTGACCTTGCTCAGCGGCATCCTGTTCGTCGATAACCTGTTCGCCCAGCACCTGATCCACAAAACCGTGCTGTCGATTGCTGCCTGGATCGTGTTCGGTGCCTTGCTGTTCGGGCGTTGGCGCTACGGCTGGCGCGGCCGCCGCGCGGTGCAATTGACCCTCGCCGGAATGCTGCTGTTGCTACTGGCCTACTTCGGCAGCCGCTTCGTGCTTGAAGTGCTGCTCAAGCGCGTGCCTTGATCGCAGAGGCTGCGCTGTGCAGAATCCGTCACCATGAGTCACGAATCCAGCCACGACGAACGCCGCCGTTTCCATCGATTCAGTTTCGATGGCACAGTGAAACTGTATTCCGACAAGGTGATGTGGGAAACCAAACTCGTCGACATCTCGCTCAAGGGCGTGCTGATCGAACACCCGATGAACTGGAACGGCAAGGTCGGCACCAGCTACCGCATGGATATGCGCATCAACAACAGCGTGATCATCAGCATGGGCGTGATCACCGCCCACATCATGCCGCACCGCGTCGGCTTCCAGTGGCAGAAAATCGACCTCGACAGCTTCGCCCAGCTCAAACGCCTAGTGGAATTGAATCTGGGCGATCCGGCGATCTTGAATCGGGAACTGTCGGCGCTGGGCTGAACCTACTTCGCCACGGTCTTGGCGTTAAAGTAATTCTGCGCCCGCGCCGCTTCTTCCGGTTTCGGCTTGTATTCGATCCAGCCATCCGTTGCTTTGTTCTTGTAACGAATGACGCCATTCTTGACGTCGATGTCGTAAAACGGGAACGCTTCGCGCAAGTTGAAGAACGCCGCCGGTGCAAACAGGATGATGTCGGCAGCCAGATGTCCGCCCTTGAATCGGAGGGGCAGAATTCCGTAGAACGGCTCCGAACCGGTTTCGGTTGCGCGGAATTCATAGTTGCCGAAACTCGTGCCTTTCATGTCTTGGCTGACAGGAAGACTCAATGTTTTATCCTTGAGCGCAAACGTCGTTCCAGAATCCGGCGAGCTGATCGTCGTCATCGAAGAGCACGCCGAGATCAACGCCACCAAGCCCGCCAAGCCAATATTTCGTACACGCAAGTTCATGTCGTCCCCTGTGTTTGAGTATGCTTACAAAGCCGTCCACGCGCGGACGACGCGCAATCCTAATAATTTCACCGCACAATATCTAGCGCCTCGCTCAGCCGCTCCACTGCGACAATTTCCATTTCTCCAATTTTATTCTGATTCAATTTGGAATGTTTCGGTGCGTTCGCTTTTGGCACAATGGCCTTGAGAAATCCGTGCGTCGCGGCTTCGCGCAGGCGTTCCTCGCCATTCGGCACCGGACGGATTTCTCCAGACAGACCCACTTCACCGAAGGCGACGAGTTTGTCCGGCAAAGGCCGGTCGCGGAAACTCGACAGCACTGCCAGCAGCACCGGCAGATCGGCCGCGGTTTCCTGCACGCGAATGCCGCCGACAATGTTGACGAACACATCCTGATCGTAAACCGCCGCGCCGCCGTGACGATGCAGCACGGCCAGCAACATGGCGAGTCGGTTTTGCTCCAGCCCCAGCGCCACGCGACGTGGATTGCCGAGCGAGGATTGATCCACCAGCGCCTGCACTTCGACCAGCAGCGGCCGCGTGCCCTCGCGCGTGACCATCACCGCACTGCCTGGCGTCGGGCCAGTGTGTGCGGACAAGAAGATCGCCGACGGATTCGGCACTTCGCGCAAACCCTTGTCTGACATCGCGAATACGCCGAGCTCGTTGACCGCACCGAAGCGGTTCTTGAACGCGCGCAGTAGGCGGAAGCGCGAACCGACTTCGCCCTCGAAATACAGCACCGCGTCGACCATGTGCTCAAGCACGCGCGGCCCGGCGATGCCGCCGTCCTTGGTGACGTGGCCGACCAAAAATATACTTGTGCCGGTTTCCTTGGCGTAGCGCACCAGCCGCGCCGCGGACTCGCGAACCTGCGATACCGAGCCCGGCGCGGCGGTCAGGGTTTCGGTCCAGATGGTCTGGATGGAATCAATGACGAGAACGCGAGGGGCATCTTTTTGCGCATTGTCCACAATACGCTCGACGCAGGTTTCGGCCAAACAACGCAAAGGTTCCAGCGCCAGGCCCAGGCGCTGCGCGCGCGCGGCGATCTGGGCCAGGGATTCCTCGCCGCTTACGTACAAACTCCGCAACCGCTCACCGAGCGCGCCGAGAACTTGCAGCAACAAAGTGGACTTGCCGATGCCCGGATCGCCACCGACCAACACCACCGAACCTTCGACCATGCCACCGCCGAGGACACGGTCAAGCTCGCCGATGCCGATGCGCGTGCGCGCCTCGGCCTCAGTCGCGACTTCGGTCAGAGGCACGATTTTCGCCTGCGCCGCACCCGCGTAGCCCGTGCGCTTGACCGCGCCCGGTCGCGCCGGCTCGATCACAAATTCGCTCAGCGTATTCCACACACCGCAGGCATCGCACTGGCCCTGCCACTTTGTATACTCGGCGCCGCATTGATTGCAGACGTAGGCAGTTTTGGATTTGGCCATGATCAGGCGCCACCCTCGACGAACAATACGCGCTTGGTCATGCCGCAGGTCAGATCGTAGGAAATGGTGCCGGCACATGCGGCGATTTCCTCGACGGGGAGCTCGCGCCCCCACAGCACGACATGATCGCCGACTTTCGCATTCGGCACGGCGCGCAGGTCGATCGTGATCAGATCCATCGATACACGCCCGGCGATGGCGGCGCGCACGCCGTTGACGAGCACTGGCGTGCCGGATGGCGCACTGCGTGGATATCCGTCGCCGTAACCGATCGCGGCGACGCCGACGGGCATGTCTTCCGGGCATTCGTAGCTCGCGGCATAGCCGATCCGTTCGCCGCGTTGTATACAATTTATCGAAATCAACTTTGCGGATAAAGTCATCGCCGGCTCGAAACCGAGATCTGCGCCGGATTTGCCGGCGATCACGGACAATCCATAGAGCAGGCCGCCGACGCGCAACCACTGCCCACGCGCCGCAGGCCAGCCGAGTACGCCGGCGGAATTGACGAGCGAACGAGCGCCGGGCAGATTCACCGTTGTCGCATCGAAGCACGCGATCTGGCGCGCAGTCAGATCGTTGTCGAATTCATCCGATGCGGCGAAATGCGTCATCAAGGCGATATCCGCATCGATATTCGCCAGCGCACGCAGACGCGCATGGATTTCCGGCGCGCGCTGCAGCGCGAAACCGAGCCGGTGCATACCGGTGTCGAGTTTCAACCACACGCGCAGATGCCGTGAGTCGCGATCGGCTTCAAGCCAAACGAGTTGTGATTCGTGATGGATCACCGCGTCGAGTTGCAGACGGCGGAATTCGGCCAAATCGGCCGGCTCGTCGGGACCGGACAGCACGACGATGCGATTGGAAATTCCCGCCGCGCGCAGGCGCAGACCGTCGCCGATCGCGGCCACGCCGAAGGCATCGGCATCGCTCAGCGCGCGTGCGACACGCTCCAGTCCATGCCCGTAGCCGTCGGCCTTGACCACCGCCATCACCTTCGCCCCGCGTGCCAGTTCGCGCACCCGTGCAAGGTTGCGCCGCAACGCGCCGAGATGAATCGTGGCGACCGTGGCACGGCTCATGGCAACGCCTTGAGAGACACGACGTGCAACCGACGAAGCGTTTCTGCGCTGCGTCCGCTACTCATAACTCGAATGGTCGGAAGCGAAATTCTCGAACTTCGTGAACTGGCCGAGGAAGGTGAGATCGACCACGCCGATCGGGCCATTACGCTGCTTGCCGATGATGATTTCCGCAGTGCCCTTCTTCGCCGAATCCTTGTCGTAGACTTCATCGCGATAGATGAACAGGATCACGTCGGCGTCCTGCTCGATCGCGCCGGATTCGCGCAGATCGGACATCACCGGGCGCTTGTCGGTGCGCGATTCGAGCGAACGGTTGAGCTGCGACAGCGCGATCACGGGGATGTTGAGTTCCTTGGCCAGGGTCTTCAGTCCACGCGAAATTTCTGAAATTTCGGTGGCGCGATTCTCCTTGTTTCCGGGCACCTGCATCAGTTGCAGATAATCGATCACGATCAGGCCCAGATCGTTTTCGCGTTTCAGGCGCCGCGCGCGTGCGCGCAATTCGCCCGGCGACAAGGCCGGGGTGTCGTCGATAAAGATTTTCGCGTCGGACAACAAGGTGATGGCACTGGTCACGCGCGGCCATTCTTCCTCTTGAATATCGCCAGTGCGCAGGTGCTGCTGATTGATGCGGCCGAGCGAGGAAATCAGACGGAACGCCAACTGCGACGCCGACATTTCCATCGAAAAAATCGCGACGGCTTTCTTCGCCTTGATCGCGGCGTATTCGGCGATGTTGACGGCCAACGCGGTTTTCCCCATCGATGGCCGCGCCGCGATGATGATCAGATCCGAGGGCTGCAAGCCGGCGGTCTTCTCGTCGAGATCATTGAAGCCAGTCGCCAGACCGGTGACCGAGCCTTTGCTCTCGTAACGCTGATGCAGGATCTGAAATGCTTCCTTCACCGCCGCGCGCATGGCAACAAAACCCTTGCGCCCGCGCGCGCCGGACTCGGCGATGCGGAACACCTTCTGCTCGGCGCCTTCGAGGATTTCCTGGGTGCTGCGGCCTTCGGGCTGGAAACCGTCGCCGGCGATTTCGGTGCCGGCATCGATCAATTGCCGCAGCACGGATTTCTCGCGCACGATTTCGGCGTAAGCGACGATATTCGCCGCGCTGGGCGTGGAATTGGCCAACTGGATCACGTAGCTCGAACCACCGACCAACTCGGCCAGACCCTTGGCATCGAACCATTCGCCCAGCGTCACCGCATCGCAAGGCATGTTCTTTTCGGACAGATCGCCGATCGCGCGATAGATCAGACGATGATCCTTGCGATAGAAATCGTCCTCAGAAAGTTTGTCGGCGATGCGTTCCCAGGCGCGCTCGTCGAGCATCAAGCCGCCAAGTACGGCCTGTTCGGCATCAATCGAATGCGGCGGTACGCGCAGCGCATCCAGGCGCGAGGGAAAAATCCTGTCGGCGGCTACGGCCATGTAATGCCTCAAAACTTGTCGTCGGAGACGATCATACCGATTCGCGTCTCACCTGCCGATACGACAAGTCTGTGGATAAGCTGTGAGGCGACGAACGGCGTGGAAGCGGACGCAGCAATACGTGCTGTCATTCCAGCAGGGACTGCTGGAATCCAGACTGCATGGATGCAATCGTGTCGCAAAGTGATCATTCGCCTTCCTTGGCAACTGGATCCCGGCAATCCATGCCGGGATGACGAGCAAAAAAAGAGCGCCTTGCGGCGCCCTTCAAGATCATGCGAACGTCACGCAATCATTCGTCGGCGGCGATGACGACTTTTACCGTGGTATGCACGTCGGCGTGCAGGTGCACGTGAACTTCAAACTCGCCGGTGTGGCGGATCGGGCCTTCGCCCATCACCACTTCGCTTTTTTCCAGCGGCTTGCCGGCGGCACTGAAGGCTTCGGCGATGTCGCGCGGACCGATCGAACCGAACAATTTGCCTTCCGGACTGGCGTTGGCCTTGAGCGTGACGGTCGCGCCTTCCAGCGCAACCTTGCGTGCTTCGGCGCCGGACATGATCTGATTGGCCTTGGCCTCGTACTCGGCGCGGCGTTTCTCGAACTCGGCCAAGTTGGTCGCAGTAGCAGCGGTAGCCTTGCCCTGCGGCACCAGATAGTTGCGGCCATAGCCCGGCTTGACCTTGACCTTGTCGCCAAGATTGCCGAGGTTTTTCACTTTCTGTAAAAGTATCAATTCCACGATGTGCTCCAATTCGTTAGCGCCGCAGCAATGAAAATCGCGGCGCAGCTGACCTCAGGTGTCCGAGGAGTGGGGTTTCTCAATGCGTATGGCTGTCGCAATACGGCAGCAAGGACAGAAAACGCGCGCGCTGGATCGCCTGGGTCAATTCGCGCTGGTAACGCGCCTTGGTGCCGGTGATGCGGCTGGGCACGATCTTGCCGGTTTCGCTGATGTACTGACGCAGGGTGTTGAGATCTTTGTAATCGATCTCGGTGACGCCTTCGGCGGTAAAACGGCAGAACTTCTTGCGACGGAAAAATTTGGACATGATGGGCTCCTGGCTTATTCGGCAGATTCGACACGCGGCGGACGTGGTTCGCGCGGTTCGCGTTCGCGCCGCGGTTCGTCGTCCATGTTGAAGCCGAAGCCTTCGTCGTCACGGCGGCGACTGCCCTTCTCGTCCTTGTTCTTGAGGATGAAGGATTGATCGGTCACCGGACCGTCACGCACGATGATGAGATGACGCAGTACCGCGTCGTTGAAGCGGAAACCGGCTTGCAGTTCCTTGAGCACGTCCTGGCCGCACTCGATATTCATCAGCACGTAATGGGCCTTGGCGAGATTCGCGATCGGATAGGCCAGTTGGCGGCGGCCCCAGTCTTCCAGACGGTGAATCTTGCCCTTGCCGCCTTCGATCAGCGTCTTGTAACGCTCGATCATCGCCGGCACTTGCTCGCTCTGGTCAGGGTGGACCATGAACACGACTTCGTAATGACGCATATTGTCTCCTTGTGGATGTCGCGGCGGGGAATTCCGCCGCAACAGCCTCCCGCAGTGCGGTGAGGCAAGACCTTCGCGACACGATGGCCTGATCGAAGGGGCGCGAATTGTAGTGGAATCAGGAGATTGGCGCAACGAGCGTGCGCGAACCGCGGCTTCAGGCCGCCGGATCGACAGTAAAACTCTCGCCGCAGCCGCACTCGCCGGTGACGTTGGGATTGCGGAAGACGAAGGCGGCGTTCAGGCCATCGCGGGCGAAATCGATTTGCGTGCCATCGACGAAAGGCAAACTTTTGGCGTCGACGACGAGCTTGATGCCGTCCTGCTCGATTACACGGTCGTCACTATCGACGCGATCTGCAATATCGACGGTATACGCATAACCGGAACAACCCGTTTTGCGCACGCCGAAGCGCACGCCGGCAGCAGCGGGCCGCTCCGCGAGAAAGTTTTGCATGCGCTGGCGCGCCGCTGGAGTGAGTTGGATATTCATGGCTTCATTCTAACAGGCTATACCAATCAGGAACCTTGGCCCAGGTTCCGTTATCATCTCGTCTTGTCCTGTCATCCCGGCGTGGACTGCCGGGATCCAGACTGCAAGGATGCGATGCTGCGCCAGTTCTTGGCGTTGCCATCCGTGGCTACTGGATTCTGGCACTCCCTGCCGGAATGACGAGAATAATTATCTACGATGTGCGGAAGAACCCAGGAGTTTCAAGGTATGTCGGCAGTCAGTATCCAACAAGCATTGTCCGGCGCGGTCGCGGCGAACAGTGAAGTCACGGTCAAGGGTTGGGTGCGCACACGCCGCGATTCCAAGGCCGGATTGTCCTTCGTCAATGTCAGCGATGGCTCGTGTTTCGATCCAATCCAGGTCGTCGCGCCGAACACGCTGCCGAACTACGCCGGCGAAATCGCACGCCTGACCGCGAGTTGCGCAGTGATCGCAACCGGAATCCTGGTGCCATCGCAGGGCAAGGGCCAGTCGTTTGAAATTCAGGCGACAAAAGTTGAAGTCGTCGGCTGGGTCGAGGATCCGGAAACCTATCCGATCCAGCCCAAGGCGCACACGATGGAATATCTGCGCGAAGTCGCGCATCTGCGCCCGCGCACGAACACCTTCGGCGCCGTCGCGCGCGTACGCGACTGCATCGCCAAGGCGATTCATCGCTACTTCCACGAGCGTGGATTTTTCTGGATCAACACGCCGATCATCACCGCCAGCGACGCCGAAGGCGCCGGACAGATGTTTCGCGTATCGACACTCGACATGGTCAATCTGCCGCGCGACGACCGCGGCAACATTGATTGGCACAAGGATTTCTTCGGCAAGGAAACCTACCTCACTGTTTCCGGCCAGCTCAACGTCGAAGCGTATGCCTTGAGTTTGAGCAAGGTGTATACCTTCGGCCCGACCTTTCGCGCCGAGAATTCCAACACCACGCGACATCTGGCCGAGTTCTGGATGATCGAACCGGAAATCGCGTTTGCCGATCTGAACGACGATGCCGCGCTGGCCGAGGATTTCCTCAAGTATATTTTCCGCGCCGTGCTGAACGAGCGCATGGACGACATGAAGTTTTTCGCGGAACGCCAGGAGAAAACCGCGATCTCGCGGCTGGAGGCTTTCATCACCGCGCCGTTCGAGCGCATCGATTACACCAAGGCCGTGGAGATCCTGAAGAAATCCGGGCACAAGTTCGACTACCCGGTCGAGTGGGGTCACGACCTGCAGACCGAACACGAACGTTATCTGACCGAGCAGCACGTCGGCCGTCCGGTCGTGGTGATGAATTATCCGGAAAAGATCAAGGCGTTCTACATGCGCTTGAACGACGACGGCAAGACCGTCGCGGCGATGGACGTGCTTGCGCCCGGCATCGGCGAAATCATCGGCGGTGCGCAGCGCGAGGAACGCCTCGACATTCTCGACCAGCGTATTGCCCAGTTCGGCCTCGACCCCGCGCATTACCAGTGGTACCGCGACTTCCGCCGCTACGGCACGGTGCCGCATGCCGGTTTCGGTCTCGGCTTCGAACGCCTGGTTGTATACATTTGCGGTCTGGCCAATATCCGCGACGCGATTCCCTACCCGCGCGTGCCCGGTTCTGCCGAATTCTGATCGCGCAGTTTTGCCGCGCGCTCGCGCAACAGCTCGCGTTCGCGCGCATTGCGCGTGAGCGCGGCGGCGCGCTCGAACTCCGCGCGCGCCTCGTTTTTGCGTCCGAGTTTTTCGAGCAGGTCGCCACGCACCGTCGGCAACAAGTGATAGGTCTTCAGCGCCGACTCGCCAGCCAACGCATCGACCAAGCCCAGCCCCGCCGCCGGACCGAATGCCATCGCCACGGCGACCGCACGATTGAGTTCGACGATCGGCGATGGTGCGACTTCCCCTAGCTGGGCATAAAGTTCCGCAATACGCCGCCATTCGGTCGCATCGGCTTCGCGTGCACGCGCATGGCAGGCGGCGATCGCAGCCTGCAGCGTATAGCGTCCACGCATGCCGCCAAGTTTTTCGGCGCGCTCCAATGCTTTCAAGCCGCGACGAATCAGCAGTTGATCCCAACGCGCGCGATTCTGTTCGAGCAACAACACCGGTTCACCATTTGGGCCGATGCGCGCGTACGCGCGCGACGCCTGCAATTCCATCAGCGCGACCAGGCCGTGCACTTCAGCCTCGTGCGGCGTCAGCCCAACAAGAATGCGTCCGAGCCGCAGCGCCTCCTCGCAGAGTTGCGGGCGCATCCAATCCGCGCCGGCGGTCGCGGTATAGCCTTCGTTGAAGATCAAGTAAATCACTTCAAGCACCGACACCAGACGCTCGTCAAGTTCTAGGCCACGCGGCACCTCGAACGGCACCTGCGCGTCGGCCAGGGCCCGCTTGGCGCGAACGATACGCTGCGCAATTGTCGGTTCCGGCAAAAGAAAAGCACGCGCGATCTCGTCGGTCGTCAGGCCGCCGAGCAGACGCAAGGTCAACGCAACTCGCGCTTCAGGCGAAAGCAGGGGATGGCAGGCGGTGAACACCAGACGCAATAGATCGTCGCCAATCGGATCGTCGAGCGCGGCTTCAGCGTTCAAGCTAACGTCATCCAGCGCGGCTTCGAGTTCATGCGCCAACTCAAGGTGGTTGCGCTCAAACAGTGCGTCGCGTCGCAGCTTGTCGATCGCGCGATGCTTGGCCGTCGCCATCAGCCACGCACCGGGATTGTCCGGAATTCCGGCCTGCGGCCACTGTTCGATCGCGGCAACCAGCGCATCCTGCGCCAGTTCCTCGGCGATGCCGACATCGCGCACGATGCGTGTGAGCGCAGCGATCAGTCTGGCCGATTCGATCCGCCAGACTGCGTCTATGCTGCGATGGACTCGCGCAAGTTCTTCGGTCGCCGTCATGGCGACCGATCAAAACATCTTCAATTGTCCCGCGCAAGCATCGTGGCATGCCTTACTCGGGCGGCGGCCCATCCATGATCTGATACGTCACGCATTCGCCATCGCCGGCAACGTCGAGGAATCGCTTCGCGCCCTCGATGGCGGCTTCGCGCGAGGGATATTCGAGCATGGCGAAGCCGCCGAGCAATTCCTTCGACTCGGCATAGGGCCCATCGACGATGCTGTTCTTGCCGTTCATGCGGCGCACGATGCAGCCGTGGTCCTTGACGGACAAAAAGCCGCCGCCGGAAACGAATTCGCCACGCTGGATGGCGGCTCCGACGAACTGGTTCATTTCCTCCTGCTTCTGCTGACTGGGACGGCCAGCGTTGGTTTTCTGGTCGGGAACGTAAATACTGAAATATCTCATGTTGATATCCTCCGGTTTGGGTTCGATCAACGCGCAGTGTTTTTTGCGAGCTGCGCGCGCCGACGTTCTTGCTGCTCGCGCAGCTCGGGTGTGAATTCGGCGCCGAAATCCTCGGCCTCGAACACCTGACGGATTTCGATTTCGCAATCGCCGTGCTCGAACGGACGCGGGCAACGCTTCATCCACTCGAGCGCTTCTTCCATCGACTTGCATTGCCACAGCCAGAAGCCGGCAATCAGTTCCTTGGTTTCTGCGAACGGCCCGTCAACCACGCGGCGTGTGTCGCCAGAAAATTTCACTCGCGCGCCTTTCGAGCTCGGCTGCAAACCTTCGGCAGCCAGTATCACGCCGGCCTTGACCAGTTCTTCGTTGAAGCGGCCCATATCCGCCAGCAGTTTGGTGCTTGGCATCACCGCCGCTTCGCTGTCTTTCGTTGCCCTGACCATCACACAGAATCGCATCGCACAGTCTCCTCAGCTTGGGATAACGGAACCGGAAATCGCCGGCTCTCATGAATGACGTCGAACGGGAAGGCGCAAAATCGACAAGCACAGCGAAAATTTTTCCCGCGAGTTCGGACACGTCCTAGCGTCACCAGCGTTGCGATTGTGGCGTATATTGCGCCGGCACGGCTGGCACCGGAACAATTTCCGCGCGCGCGCACCGACGCATACTTCAGGGGGCTGGATATGGGACAGAATATCGATGGCGCCACACCGACGCTGCATCGCGTCCTTGGCGTGCGCGATCTGGTGCTGCTCAACATCGCCGCCGTGGTCGGCCTGCGTTGGCTTTCGACGGCCGCACAGATCGGGCCGTCGAGCCTGATCCTGTGGGCGCTGGCGCTGCTCGTGTTCTTCCTTCCACTGGGCCTGTCGGTGGTGGAATTGAGTTCGCGCCTGCCCGGTCAGGGCGGATTCTATCTGTGGTCGAAAGCAGCATTCGGCGACCTGCACGGCTTCATTGCCGGTTGGAGCTACTGGACGTCCAACTTGGTGTTTTTCCCGACGATTCTGCTATTCGGCGCCGGCGTTGCGGTCTACATCGCCGGCCCGCGCTGGGTGCCGTTGGCTGGCGACGCAGTATACAACGGTACATTTTGCCTCGTCGCCTTGTGGGGCGCGACCTTGCTCAATATCGTCGGACTGCAACGCGCGAAATGGTTGCAAAATATCGGCGGCCACGCCACCTGGCTGGTTGCCGCGCTGGTCGTGCTCGGCGGCATCGTGGCCTGGTCGCGATTCGGCGTGGCCACACCAATCACATCGTCGAACCTGATGCCGGATTTCGGCTCGTTCGCGTCGTTGGCGACTTTCGCGACGATTGCCCTGGCCTACGACGGCCTGGAACTCGGGCCGGTTCTCGGCGGCGAAATCCACGAGCCGCGCAAAACCATCCCGCGCGCCATCCTGATTGCAGGCATCGCGACCGCCGCGATCTACATGGCCGGTACGGCGGCCCTGCTGATCGCGCTGCCGACCGCGCAGATCGACCTCATCGGCGGGATTCCGCAAGCACTGGCAAACGTCGGCGAGCGCATCGGTTTTCC
>JANWJJ010000099.1 GCA_025451955.1 Rudaea sp.
CGCGCGCGAGCCTGTTTGGAAGATGCTGTCCGCATGGCCGCTAAAGCTTAGCCGATGCACCCGCGCGACGATAGAGCGCGTAGCGCACGTCCCCTGCCCGGCCCTCGCGGTGCGGCTGCCAGTTCGGCGGCAATTCGAACGTCGCGCTCACCGCCGATTCGACGTAAATCCACGCCGCCGCGGCCAGGCGCTCGTGCATTTCCAGCGCCTGCGCGATTGGCGTCCACGCATCTGCCGCGAACGGCGGATCGAGAAACACGATGTCGTAGCGGCCGTCGTCCTGCGCCGCAAAACGCAGGGCATCGGCGACGTGGACGCGCACATCCTGCTTCAGGCGTGCCAGATTTTCGCGCAGCAGCGCCGCCAACTTCGCATCGGACTCGACGAAATCCACCTGCGCGGCGCCGCGCGACAGCGCTTCGATGCCGAGCGCGCCGGTGCCGGCGAACAGATCCAGGCAATGCGCACCATCGATGACCGGTGCGAGCCAGTTGAACAGCGTCTCGCGCACCCGATCTGGTGTTGGTCGCAAACCCGCAGTATCGGACACGCTGAGGCGTGAACCGCGCAGCGAGCCGCCTATGATGCGCAGTTTTCCGGGTGCCGATGACGAGCGCGGTGATACCATGCCGCCATTGTCGTGGAAGTCGATGCGCAATGCTCAAATTCTGGAAAAACCGCGAGGCGGAACCGGCCGTACCTGCTCCCGAATCCGCAAAGAAAACCTGGCGCGAACGCTTGGCCGGCAGCGTGCTCAATCGCGATATCCGCGACCTGTTTGCACGTCATCCCAAACTCGACGAATCCCTGCTCGACGAACTCGAAACCGTGTTGATTGGCGCCGACGTCGGCGTTGCCGCCAGCACCGAACTGATCGATGGCTTGCGCGCGCGTCTCGCCAAACGCGAATTCGCCGATGCCGGCGCCCTGCTTGCGGCGCTGCGCAGCGAGTTGATCGCCCTGCTCGTACCTGTCGCGCAGCCTTTGCGCATCGATCCGGCGCACCAGCCCTTCGTCATTCTCGCGGTCGGCGTGAACGGCGTCGGCAAGACCACGACCATCGGCAAACTCGCGCGGCGCCTGCAAAACGATGGCCACGGTGTCGTGCTCGCGGCGGGCGACACGTTTCGTGCCGCTGCGGTCGAACAACTGAAAACCTGGGGTGAACGCAACGACGTGGCCGTCATCGCACAGGGTTCCGGCGCGGACTCGGCCAGCGTGATCTTCGACGCGCTGCAATCGGCACAGTCGAAAGGCGCCGACGTGCTGATCGCCGATACCGCCGGACGCCTGCACACGCAAGGCGGGTTGATGGACGAACTCTCCAAGATTCGTCGCGTATTGGCCAAACTCGACTCCGCCGCGCCGCACGAAGCCCTGCTCGTAATCGACGGAACTACCGGCCAGAACGCGATCAACCAGGTGCGTCAGTTCAAACAGGCCATCGGCGTCAGCGGTTTGGTCGTGACCAAGCTCGACGGCACCGCCAAGGGCGGCGTGGTGTTCGCGCTGGCACGCGAATTCGGCCTGCCGATACGCTACGTGGGTCTGGGCGAGACGCTGGACGACCTGCGCGAGTTCGATCCGACCGCGTTCGTCGACGCGCTGCTGCCGGTCAGTCTCGGCGATGCGCAAAGCTGAAATTTTCGCCGGCCGGATCCTGCGCTGGTTCGACAAACACGGCCGCCACGACCTGCCGTGGCAGCATCCGCGCGGCGCTTACCGCGTGTTGGTTGCCGAGGTGATGCTGCAACAGACCCAGGTCGCCACCGTCGTCCCGTACTTTTTGCGCTTTGTGGAAAAGTTCACATCCTTGCGCGCGCTCGCTGCTGCGCCACTCGACGATGTGCTCGCCGCGTGGTCGGGACTGGGCTACTACAGTCGCGCACGCAATCTGCATCGCGCCGCGCAAATCTGCGTCGAGAACCATCATGGCGCGCTGCCGCGCGATTTTGATGCCCTTGCCGCCCTGCCCGGCATCGGCCGTTCGACGGCGGGTGCGATCTTGGCCCAGGCGCATGGACTGCGCTTTCCGATCCTCGACGGCAACGTCAAGCGCGTACTCGCGCGCCATCACGGCCTGCGCGGCTGGCCCGGCGCATCCGCCGTGCAGAAAAAGTTGTGGGCGCACGCCGAGGCACATACGCCGCACGCGCGCGTCGCCGACTACACGCAGGCGATCATGGATCTTGGCGCGACCGTGTGCACGCGCGCGAAACCGCGCTGTGCGGATTGTCCGCTACAACGGACTTGTGTTGCGTATCGCGAAGACGCGACCGCGCAGTTGCCGGAGCGCAAACCGGCGCGCACGCTGCCGACGCGCCAGACCGTGATGCTGCTGTTGCGCGACCGCAGCGGGCGCATCCTGCTCGAACGCCGTCCGCCGACAGGCGTGTGGGCGCAGTTGTGGAGCCTGCCCGAAGCCGCGGATGCCGATTCCGCGCAGCGCCATTTCGACGCAAGTGTCGAACTGCGCGCGCTGCCGTCGTTCACGCACACGTTCAGCCACTATCATCTCGAGGTCGCACCGCTGACCGGAATTGTGGCGGCGACGCGCGGCGTTGCCGATACGCCGGATCGCCGTTGGCTGCTGCTGCGCGAGGCCGCGGCGCTCGGCCTGCCCGCGCCGGTGCGCAAACTCATCGCAAGCTTGTCGGAGGAATCGTAAATGTCCCGCACCGTTTACTGCGTCAAATTGCAGCGCGAAGCCGAAGGCCTCGCCTTCGCGCCATATCCCGGCGAACTGGGCAAGCGCATCTTCGCGGAAATTTCGCAGGAAGCCTGGCGCGCATGGCTCGCCCACCAGACCATGCTGATCAACGAAAACCGCCTCTCGCCGCTCGATCCGAAGGCGCGCAAGTTCCTCGAAACGGAGATGGAAAAATTCCTGTTCGGAGAAGGTTCGTCCACGCCGCCGGGTTATTCGCCGCCGACAGCCTGAGGGTTGTCGCTCTTGGCAGATTTCTCGTCGCGCTGCAGCGCCTTGTAATCGAGCGGCTGGATCTGCGAAATGCGGCAAGTCTGGTGATCGAACACGATCGAATCGAACTTGGCATCCACGTGCATGGAGGTGTTCTGCGTGATGCCAATGCCGCGCGCCCATCCGAGGTTGTTGCACGATTTCTCCACCGTGATCAGGTAAACGGTGTTGACTCCTGTCCAGACCACGACATTGTCCTTGCCGACCACCTGCCACTGCCACAGGCTGACCATCGGGAAGCGCTCGACCGGCGCCTGCGCGTATTTCTGGTAGCGCGCGAGCTGCTGCGCCATGTATGCGGCGGTGTCGGCATGCGCCGGCAACGCGGCGCACAACGCAACAATCGCTGGCATAAAGAACTTGCGCATTTGCGTCTCCTTTTAAACCGATCATGCCGGACAGACGCCGGCACGCGCAATTTCGTCGCGTCGCGGTGCATTTTTCTTGACTCGCCCGCCACGAACCGCTGTAATACGCGCCCCTTCGCGGTGCCGTTCGGCCCCGCACGCAAATCTCTAGGCCGGGTAGCTCAGTTGGTAGAGCAGGGGATTGAAAATCCCCGTGTCGGCGGTTCGATTCCGTCCCCGGCCACCATTACAAAACAATCACTTAGCGACTGTGGACCAACTGCAGCTTCGGCTGCTGTGCCGTAAACGTGCCATCGATCCGGCTCGCGGCATCCCGCAGATGATCAGTCGCCAAATGCGCATACCGCAGAACCATCTCGTAACTCGACCAGCTGCCGAGTTCCATCAGTTCCTGCAGTCGCGTTCCGCTTTGCACATGCCACGATGCCCACGTGTGACGTAAGTCGTGCCAGCGAAACTTGCGATCGATTCCCGCGCGTTCCAGAGCCCGCTTCCATGCCTTCGTTGAACACCGGTCGACCGGTTTACCTTTGTAGGTGAACACGTACTCCGGATGTTCGCCGAGCCGCGCCCGCAAAACGCCGAGCGCAGCCGCGATCATGCTCCATGGTGTGCGCTGTCAGGCGTGCGGTTTTGATTTCTCGGAATTCTATGGCGTTCTCGGCGAAGGTTTCATCGAGATACATCACCGGACTCCGGTTTCCCGCATGGGTCCCGACTATGTGGTCGTTCCGTCAACAGACCTTGTTCCGCTATGCGCAAACTGCCATCGCATGGTTCACCGCGAGGATCCGCCGATTCCCGTCGAAGAGATCAGGCGTCACCTTGTGCAACGGCAAGGACTCGTGTGACACATTGGCCGAACACGGCCTATGCAGGACCGGTAGCGAGAGCACCGTTTAGGCGCCCCTCGCACTCCGCTCCAAGTCCGGAGCTCCAAGTGTCCAGTCCTGAGCCGTAGGCTGAGGATCTCGAATGAACTTCATGGCATCCCGAAGGTGAGTAGCTATCTTCGTCGCCTCTTCGTAGGCAGGCCCCTCTAAGGGTTCCTGACTCGGAAATGGTTGTGGGTACACGATGTGAGCGTGCCCTCTGAATTCTTCCCCCGCGTCTTCGACTGAAACCCCGATTTCCACAACTTGACGCGCAATCATCCAAGAAACACCGCTGTAAACTGACTTGTGTAGGCGCGAGCCGATCTCCTGAAGCTTTGCCTTTAGTTCAGGTCCTAGAGGATAAGTGTGGCGCCATCGAACCACGGAGACTTCCCGAGCGCCTTGCTTTGGCCGAAACGCACTGGGTTTCAGTTCGCCCGACGGCTTGAGGTGGGCTGGGAAACTAATGACCCGGACGATTGGTTCATCATCGGCGATCTCCGCTGGATAGCACACGGCTCGAATTCACCAAGGGATTAGTACAGAACCCGACATGGTGGAAAAAAGTACTTTGGAGATTACCGCGGCTTGCCTTCGGGGCGCGAGCAAAGCTCCGATTTCGCCGATGAATGATTGCCCAAAATCAGGCGAGACGTCCCCCGACTTCGACACTGGTCGGCTCCCGTCTGCTGGGTGAAACGCCCAGCTAAAGCGAGAACGACCGATTTCGAGCTCAGCTTGCCCCGCTGAACTCTGCCAATACATCGAGATTGTGCCACTCGGGTTGGCGCCGACTTGCGGCAGTGGCATCGTGGCTCTAGCTCCGATATCGCAGACGAGGGCCTTCGCTGCCGTAGTTGTTTCGTCAGGTATTGCTAACGCGCCGTCGCCATCCCAGTTTTCTGGAAACTCTGCTAGTTCTTCAATCTCTGTCCGCAGATTGAAGACCCGCGGTGTGTCCAACGATAGGCCACTCTGACCACCCAAGAGCTCAAGGTACTTGACGATGCACTGCGCCATGCCTTCGTCGGGTGAAACTGGATCCCAAGCGCCAAGCCCCGCCCATGGCCTAGTGAATGCCGTTGACGCGCTCTGTCTGCTTAGGTCCTGGGTCGAGAAAATCGAACTTGTCATGCCCTGCCTCCTGTTGCTTGGACCCGTTCAATCAACTCCACAAATGCGTTATGCAGAATGTCGTGAAGAGTATCGAATCTGGTTAGGCATTCATTGACATCGAGTCGTTCAAGCTTCTGAGATTGCGCCGTTGTATTCATGATCAGCGCGGCCTTCCCATCGTGCTCACCGATACCAACCTCAAGCGAAAACTTTCCGTTCCCCGAAGTGGGATACTCGACGGCAAAACGGGCGGCGTTTGGGACGCCCCTGTCATCCGCCTTGTGAACGCTCGGCGGGGGAAGAAATTGTAGACCCAAGAGTTCAATCATGAATTGATAGCGATCGCGTCCAACGAGGTTTTCTCCATGGAACGCGTCTATGTAACGTAACAGCACTTCCGCTGGTTCATCTTCGGGAATAGCCTTTGCGAGATAAGCCGCATTCAACCCCTGAGCGATCACGGGTCGAAAATCCTTCCATGAGTTGTAGGGCGGAAGCGCGTTCGCCGTGAATATGCCGTGCCCTAGCTGAAACAGGGTGTGCTGCTTCTCGTCCGACTTTCGATACCGATACACCACCATCCCCCCCGGCGCAGGAAATCCAGAAGGGATCACGCGTTCTAGTTGTGTGTACCCGCTTTTTCCGACCTCGATGCCTAGCTTGATGTACTCGTCGTCAGATTGCCCGGGTATGGATGGTGGCGCGCCCACCAAGCCCGGCCCCCATCTCAATTCCGCTACGATTTCGACCAGTGGAGGGTTCTGCAGTATGGGATGAGTCATTGCGGCCTTAGGGCTTCCCGGGTACCTTGGCGCAACAGCGTATCAAAACTGACGGCCACCGCGCGAGCAAGTTATGCTTCGGACACGTTTCGAAACCACTCGAATTCCGGTGATCGGCCAAGACGGAACTCGCACATTCCTGATCGAGACCACACCGTTCGAAACTGACTCCACGATGGATGGAGGCTCATTCGAGATCAAGAAGCTCGCGACGTTGAGAACCATGCATGGCGATCACGTAAATCGTATCTCAGCCAACGAATTCGAGTCGATACAGGGCGAAAAGTTTCGTTCGGCGTAGCCGAGACGAGGGACCTTTGCCGAGTCGCCACGAATTCGCCCACTTCCGCGCGGATGACGCCAGTGACGCGACGAATTGCATTGAGCTAGTAGTGAAATGACACAACAAGAATCGGCAAGCGCCGCAAGTGGCTGATTCAGTTTAATTTTCTCGAATTTCCGAGTCCGGTTGAAAATCCCCGTGTCGGCGGTTCGATTCCGTCCCCGGCCACCATCCAATCCATTCCCTTGCGGCCGAATCCGGCCGACATGCGGCACAATCGATAACAATAATTTCAACTGTGCCCGGGCGCACGGTGCTAGCCTGAATTCGTGGCGTTTCTTCAGGGAGAGGTGTCATGACCGCACTGGCTGTTCGCGTTTCGCATGATCCGCAATTGAACTGGCCGCGCGTCGGCGCGTGGTCGGGATCGATCTCGATTCACCTGCTCATCGTCGCGTTACTTCTCGTTCCGGGCGCGGCGATACAGATCGTCCGGCACGCTGACATCACGCCTGTAGTAGACATCATCGTACCGACGCCCGCCAAACCCATTCCGGTCGAGCCGACACCCGCACCGCTGAAGACGCATCCGCACGTCGCGCCCATCGCGCCGCCGGTGGTTCCGGTCGCCGCGCAGATCCCGAATCCGCCGATTGCGACTGTCGACATCGCGCCGCCCGCACTGACATCGGCACCGACAGACACGGCCGCGCAGGAAACCGCTCCAAGCGCGATCGCCTACGGCAGCCGTACGCAGGTTGCTTATCCCGTCCAAGCGCTGCGCAACCGCGAACAGGGTACGGTGATCCTGAGCGTGCTGGTCGGTGCGGACGGTTCGGTGCTCGGCGTCGAGATCGAAAAATCCAGCGGTTCGCGCAGTCTGGATCGCGCCGCACGCGAAGCCGTCGGCAAGTGGCGCTTCCACCCGGCCACACGCAATGGCATCGCGCACAGCGCCTGGGCGAGCGTACCGGTGACGTTCAATTTGTCGCAGTTGTAGGGATCGATGGCGCTGGCGTTCGACTATCATCCAGCGCCATGAATTCCGAAACGCAAACCCACTGGAACCGCGTCTACACGACCAAGGCCACCGATGCGGTGAGCTGGTATCAAGTGCAGCCAAAAATTTCGCTGGAACTGATCGCGGCGGCGAAATTGCCTTTGCATGCGCCGATCATCGATGTCGGTGGCGGCGCTTCTCTGCTGGTCGACTGTCTGCTTGCGCAGGACCGCAGCGCGCTCAGCGTTCTGGATATTTCCGCTTCGGCGCTGGCTGGCGCTCGTGCGCGCCTGGGCGCAGGCGCCGCCAAGGTTGGCTGGATCGAAGCCGACGTGCGCGAGTTCGCGCCTGCGCAACGCTACGACTTGTGGCACGACCGCGCGGTGTTCCATTTCCTGACCGACCCGGCCGATCGGGCGGCCTACATGGCGGCGCTGCGGCGCGGCCTGAATCCGCGCGGCCACGTCGTCGTCGCCACATTTGCGCTCGACGGTCCGCCGCGCTGCAGCGGCCTGGACGTAGCCCATTACGACGCGGCATCGCTGCACGGACAGTTCGGTGATGATTTCGCATTGCTCGATGCGCGCCGCGAAACACACATCACTCCGAACGGTTCCGAACAAGCATTCACCTGGGTTCGTCTGCGATTGCGTTAGCATTCGCGGATGCACCTGCAAATTCTCGATCTGGACGGCTCCGTCGCCGCGCAAGCCTCGCTGCGCGGCATCAACCCATGGGATTCGGTATCGACGATCGACCTGCGCGACATCGCTCCACGCCTGCGCCTGTGGAGCCGCGAGCGCACGATTCGGGTCGCACGCGGGCGCATCGCGGCGCACGCACCGGATGGCCCGACGCTGCATCTGATCGGCTCCGGCGATTTCCATCACCTGGCCGCAGTGCTGATGGAACGCGCCCGCGAACCCATCACCGTCGTTCACATCGACAATCATCCGGACTGGGTGCGGCTGGCGCCGCGCTGGCATTGCGGATCGTGGGTCAATCGGGCGCTGCGCCTGCCAAAGGTGCAGCGCGTGATCACGCTCGGCCCGTGCAGCGACGATCTGGTGCGGCCGGATCTGAAGGGCGGCAACCTGCCGGCGCTGGCTGCCGGACGCATCGTGCTTTTCCCGTGGGAGCACGCACCCTCGCGGGTCTGGCGGCGCCTTCCGGACGGCCCCGGACGGCGCTGGAAAGACGGCCATATCCATTGGCAGAATCTGGCGGAAACAGGCTTCGAAACGGC
Source organism: Rudaea sp. (assembly GCA_025451955.1). Taxonomy (GTDB): domain Bacteria; phylum Pseudomonadota; class Gammaproteobacteria; order Xanthomonadales; family Rhodanobacteraceae; genus Rudaea. The sequence continues at coordinate 8,651 of JANWJJ010000099.1, forward strand.
GCTGGATGCTATAATTCCGCTGATTTCGACCGATGCGGTGTGGCTGAGCATCGACAAGGATGTGCTCGACGAGCGCGAAGCGCTGACGAACTGGGATCAGGGCCGCATGCCGTTGTCGGCTCTGTTGCAGATCATCGCCGCCGTTGGTGCGCGCAAACACATCGTCGGCGCGGATATTTGCGGCGAGTTTTCGCCGATCGCGCACACGAACTGGTTCAAGCGCTGGGAAGCGCGCGCCGATCAGCCGCAGCGCAACACCGATGCGGCGATGCTGGCACGCAACGAGGAAACGAACAGGCAACTGCTGATGGCGATCGCGAAGGCCGCACGATGATGATCCTCGCATTGCTGCTCGGCACCGTGCTGTGCGATGTCGGCGGTCAGGTGTGTTTCAAGCTCGGCGTCGGCCACGAGTCCGAGCCG
>JANWJJ010000100.1 GCA_025451955.1 Rudaea sp.
GGGCTGCCATTTATCGAATTCCCCAGTGCGTGGGCGAAAAGTCGCAACGAGTATTTCGACAAGAATCTCGCCGTGCATGATGAATTCAAGGGCGAATCGCTGATCGCGACGACGTTGGCCCCGCACGCGCCATACACGGTCGCCGATGAAAGTTTCGCCCGCATTCGCGTGTTATCCGATCAGCTCGATATTCCCGTGCATATCCATGTGCACGAAACCGCGCAGGAAGTGGAAGATTCCCGCAAGCAACACGGCATGCGTCCGTTCGCGCGCCTGCAAGCGCTCGGTCTGGTCAACGATCATCTGATCGCCGTGCACATGACGCAGTTAACCGACGCCGAGATCGCGTCGTGTGCAGAAGCCGGTGTTTCGGTCGTGCATTGCCCCGAATCCAATCTCAAGCTCGCCAGCGGATTCTGCCCTGCGGAAAAACTGCGCCGCGCCGGCGTCAATCTTGCGCTCGGCACTGACGGTTGCGCCAGCAACAACGACCTCGACATGTTCGGCGAACTGCGCACCGCCGCGTTGCTTGCCAAGGGTGTTGCCAATGATGCCAGCGCCTTCGATGCCGCCTTCGCCTTGCAGGCAGCAACGCTCAACGGTGCGCGCGCTTTGGGTCTGGCCGATCGCATCGGCTCGATTGTTCCCGGCAAGCAGGCCGACCTGACCGCCGTGCGCCTCGACGTGCTGGAAACTCAGCCGGTATACAATGCGATTTCGCAACTTGTATACGCAAGTGCTCGGCACCAGGTCAGCGATGTCTGGATCGCCGGCGTGCGCAAACTGGAAAATGGCGCGTTGCCTGGAATCGATACCGACGCGTTGTGTGCACAGGCGGAATCATGGCGCGCGCGCATTTCGAGTTGAGCGATCCAGCATGAATGTCAGCAACGTCAATCCTGCCGAAACGGCGAAATTTGACCGACTCGCCGCGCGCTGGTGGGATACCAACGGTGAATCACGGCCATTGCACGACCTGAATCCGGTACGCCTGAATTACATCGCCGAACGCGTGGCGCTCAAAGGCGCGCGCGTACTCGATGTCGGTTGCGGCGGCGGCATTTTGAGTGAGGCCCTGGCGGCGGCGGGAGCCAATGTTACCGGCATCGACCTCGCGCCGCGCGTGCTCGACGTTGCACGGCTGCATTTGCACGAGTTACGCCGTATTGTGGATTACCGTGAGATCAGCGTCGAGAATCTGGCTGTTGAAACGCCGGGCGCGTTCGATGCGATAACCTGCATGGAATTGCTCGAACACGTGCCCGATCCCGGCAGCACGATCTGCGCCTGCGCCACACTGCTAAAGCCCTGTGGGCGACTGTTTATGTCTACCTTGAATCGTACGCCGGCCGCATTTGCACTGGCGATTGCCGGCGCCGAATACGCGCTGAATCTGCTGCCGCGTGGCACGCATCACTACGCTCAATTCATCCGACCATCCGAGCTTGCCACCGCATTGCGCGGCGCAGGGCTGGAACTCGAAGACCTGAGCGGTCTGGCCTACAACCCGCTGACGCGGCGCGCACGAATTGCGCAAAGTACACAAGTAAACTATCTCGCCTGCGCGTACAAACCATAGTCTCGTCATTCCGGCCAGGGGATGGCCGGAATCCAGTTGCAGGGATGCGCGAACATACCATTGCATTCCCGTATGCAAGGTAACGACTGGCAAGAAGCCGTTTCGAATGAGAATTGAGAACAATGATATCCAGGCCGTGCTGTTCGATCTCGACGGCACCCTGGTCGACTCCGCGCAGGATATGGTCGTGGCCATGCGCCGTTTGCGCGCCGAGTTGGGCGAACCCGTCATCGATCTGAGCGGCGTCGGCACGGTGGTGTCGAAAGGTGGCCGCGCGATGATGCGGCGTGGCTTTCCCGGAGCGGACGAAACACGCATCGAGACCCTGCTGCCACGCTTTCTCGATTTGTACGCCGAGGCGATTGCGACGCACGCGACGACTTTCCCAGGCGTCGATACGGTGCTGGCTGCATTACGAGCGCGCGACATCGTTTGGGGCATCGTGACCAACAAACCCGGACGCCTGGCGCGTGCGTTGTTATCGGCGTTATCGCTGGACCAGCATTGTGCTGCCCTGGTGTCCGGCGATTGTCTGGCGCAAAAAAAGCCCGATCCGGAACCGATCCTGCACGCCTGCCGGATGCTCGGCGTGAATCCGCAGCACACAATTTATGTCGGCGACGATGCACGCGATATCGAAGCCGGCCAGTGCGCCGGCACCATGACGGTCGCCGCCGCGTGGGGTTATCTCGATGGCGAGGATGTGCAATCCTGGGGCGCGGATTGCGTCGCCGCCACGCCCGCGGCGTTGCTCGGCGTCCTCGGTCTGGAGTAAATGCGCGTGACTGCCAGTGTGGACGCCTTCGCCTGTTTCGAGCAGAAATGGCTGAATGCTTACCCGGAAAATGCCGTGGTCGCGGTGTTTCTTCCGGCGGCGCAGCGGCAATCCACGCAGGCGTTCGGCTGCCTTGTGCATGAATTGAACGACACCGTGTTTCGTGTGCGCGAACCGCAGGTGGCCACGACCAAGCTGGCCTGGTGGCGGCAGGAATTGGTCGACGCCGCGGTGGGCAGGGCGCGTCATCCGGTTACGCAGACTCTGTTCGCCGACGCGCGAGTTCGCGCCGCTGATGTGGGATTGTGGCCGGCGCTGGCAGATGCGGCATCGAACCTGATCGGCAAGCCGAGCGCCTCGACGCTGGCGATTTTGCTTGAACGCCACGAACCGTATTTCCGTGCGATCACCCGTGTCGAAGCGGTGTTATTTTGCAGCACCGATGCAAATATCGATGCGAACGCAGCATTGTGGACAATTTCGCATTTGCTGCACGAATTTGCGAGCCTGCCGCAGGCTACGGAACAGTTGCCCTTGCCGCTGAGTTTATTGGCGCGTTATGGATTGACTCGCGACGCGCTTGCCATTGCGGGTACGCAACGCAATGCGCTGGCACACGATTATCTCGACGAGTTGGCCGTTGAGTTCGACGGTGCGCTCGGCGTGGCCTCGGGCCGCAGTCTGACCCGGCGCGTGCGTGCGCGTCTCGACCGGGACCTCATTGCCGCAGCGAAGCGCAAGACCGATCCGCTCGCGTATCTTCACACGCATGCGCGAGCCGGACGTTGGCGCAGCCTCTGGATCGCCTGGCGCGAGGCTCACGCCGCGTCTCGCGCCAGGTAACGGTTGCCGCTACACTCTTGATCGCCACCGCTTGCGACCCAATCTGCGAATGCAAGCGGTTTGCTTCGGCGCCGGTCGTTTTGGCACCGCACGCTTTTTAGTCGAGGAATTTCCATGCAGCACAACGAAAACGCCGCCCGCGCCATGCCCGACGTTGCCAAGGAAGCCGAACCCGCCGTTGCCGGCACGCTTGACTGGGTCGGCATGGATGAGATCGACATTCCGATTCATCTCGCCGGTGGCGATGGTGATGGGACGAGTGTGCAGTCGGCCGCACGCGTCGCGGCTTACGTCAATCTGAAGCAAGCCGATGTGCGCGGCATTCACATGTCGCGGCTGTATCTGCATGTGGACAAGGTGCTGTCGGCCGAACCACTGACGCCGTGTTCGATCCGTCGCCTGCTGCGCGAATTTCTCGATTCACACGCCGAGCTTTCGGATCGTGCGATGGTGCGCATCGCCTTCGATCATCTGCTGCGCCGTCCGGCGCTAAAAAGCGATTACAGCGGCTGGAAATCGTATCCGGTTTGCATTACTGGAATTATGGAAAAAGGACAATTTATACTCGAACTGCGCTGTGAAGTGGTTTACTCCAGCACCTGTCCATGCTCGGCAGCGTTGGCGCGGCAACTGATCCAGGAGCGATTCGGTCAGGATTTCACGCGCAGTCAGCCACTTGATTACGATAGCGTCGTCGCCTGGCTCGGCAGCGAAGCAGGCATTTGCGCCACGCCGCACAGCCAGCGCAGCCGCGCCGAAGTGCGAGTGAGGCTGGCGCCGAGTTTCGGTTTCCCGATCGTCGATCTGATCGACGCGATCGAAGCTGCATTGCAGACGCCGGTGCAGACTGCGGTCAAGCGCGAAGACGAGCAAGCCTTTGCGCTGCTCAATGGCCAGAATCTGATGTTCTGCGAAGATGCGGCCCGACGTATACAAAGTGCACTTGCCGACGACGAACGCATTGCCGATTTCTGGATTCGCGCTTCGCATCACGAAAGCCTGCATCCACACGATGCCGTGGCGGTGGCGACCAAAGGCGTCGTCGACGGCTACACCTCCAGCGTGGACCGTGGCTTGTCGTTGCGCAGCTAAGGTGTAGACCGCTAATCGATCTTTGCAGAGAAGGACGATGATGAAATTGTTACTTTCTATACTTTGTGCCTGCGTCCTGATTGGTGGGTGCACTCCGGTCAAAATCAATGCGCCGACGGCACAACGGCAAATCCAGTCGTTGCTCGACGACATGATGATAGCGGCGAATGCGCATGATACCGACCGCTACATGGCGCCTTTCGCGCATACATCGTCCCTGGTGTTTGCGTTCAACGGCATGGTTATTCATGGCTGGGACGAGTTGCAAGCGCAGCAACTGAAGTGGTGGAAAAACGGCAAGTCCGACGCGGTGTATACCCAGAACGGCAAGATTGAATTCATGACGCTGGGCCCCGACCTCGCGGTGACGACCGAATCGCTAGCGTCGCGGCGCACGGGGCCAGATGGCAAATTGCTTACCGGCAGTTTCGTCGTCACCTATATCTGGCAGAAACAGGCAGACGGCTGGCGCGCCGTGTACGCGCATGAATCCTGGGTGCGCTGACAACCTCGCAAGCAGTACGGATTTTGTTATGTGCGCGATCGCCGATTGATCAGCGGTTGCGCGAACACAGCGCCGAGAATCACGATCACGCCAAGATAAAACCAGCGGTCGAGCTGGTGCTGTTCGCCGAGCAGGATGAGCGCCAGTACGATCGCGTAGACCGGTTCGAGGTTGACCGCAAGCTGCACGTTGAACGCACTGAGCCGGCGCAATGCGACCAGGGACAAGGCGAACGGCAGCAAGGTGCACGCCAGCGCCAGGGTCAGCAACAGAATCGCATCGTGTACATCCGGCAGCACGAATGCCGGGCCAGCATGCGGCAGCAAGGCCGAGGCCAAGGTGAGAAAAATTGCGCCGGCACCGAGTTCGATGAAGGTAACGGTCAGCGGATCGGCGCGTTCGACCATGCGTTTGTTGAGCGCACCGAAGCAGGCCACAAACAACGCCGACAACGCGCCGACCGCAACGCCGATGCGCATCGAAGCCGGAATGCCGCCGACGACCAAGGCAACTCCCGGCACCACGGCTATGCCCAGCAGCAGTTCACGTGGATCGAAACGCCGCCGCACCACCCAGGGCTCGATGAAGGCGAGGAAGACGGTCGCCAGTGCCATGCACGTCGCGGCGACCGAGGCGTTCGCGAGTTTGATCGCGGCGTAGAACGTGAGCCAATGCAGCGACACGATCACGCCGATGCCGGCATAGCTCGCGAACAGCCGCAGCGGCATCGCGCGCAATCCATACCATACACGCGGCAGAAACATCAGTACGCCGCTGACCAGCAGCATGCGCCACCACACCAGTGGCAGCGCGGACAGCGTAATCAACTTGCCGAGGATGGCAGTGAAGCCCCACAGCACCACGCAAAAATGAATCTGCAATTGCGCCTTGGTGTGCGAGGAAAGCGGTGCCGCGGCCATTTCGTAAAATTCAGTTCAGGATTATTTTTGCGCGCGCACGATTTCGCTCAGCCGATCCGGTGTGCCTGAATTGCGCACCAGTCGAGGATATTTCAAGCCATCGTGGTAGTCGATCTTGATCGTGCGGAAGGCTTCGCCGCTCTGTATCAGCAGTTCGATCGGTTGCTTGCCCGCCTGCGCCGACTTGATCGCTTCCTTGAGTTGATCCGCCGTGTAAGCTTCGCCATCGACGGCAATGATCTTCATTCGCGGCGCAAGGCCGGCGGCGAACGCCGGGCTGTTCCAGAGTACGTCGTTAATGCTTCCCGCATTATTGCCGGCGTCGAGTGTGATGCCGAGCGAGTCGAACAGATCGACGTATTTGCGCACTTTTTCGCTGGCCTTCAACATCGCGGTGGGCGTGTTTGTATACACCAGCTTCCAGCCGCCGCGAACGATGCCGTCGAGCGGTGCGGCGGGATCGGTGGAATCCAGGCGTTTGCGCAGGAACGTGGCCCAGTCGTTCAGTTGCACCTTGTTCAAGGCGGCGACGACATCGCCAAAAGTATACGTTTTCGTGACATAACTGCCGTTGTCGATGCCATAGAAAGCGCCGGCAAAATCATCCAGTGAACGGCGACCGCTCGACAGTTCGCGAATCTTGGTATCCACATCCAGCCAGATCAATTCGCCTTCCGGATAAAAATCCGTGCCGCGCCGCCACGACGACCAGGCGTCGGACGTGTTGAAGAGCACCTGCGCTTCGTCGGCGGTATCCTGCAACGGACGCCAACTACGGCCCGGACGCTTGTCCATCTGCGCCGCCGTCATCGCCAGTGCATCGCGATATTGTTCGGCCGTGCGCATGCCGGAACGCGCAGTCAGCACCGGACCTAGGTATTCGGTCAGGCCCTCGTACACCCAGAGCAAATCGCCCTTCATCGGCACGTTGAAATTGGGTGTCCACAAATCTGCGGGGCGACGAAACTTGCCGTTCCACGAATGCACGTATTCGTGCGGAAGCAGAGTGGAAGCAGCGAGGTAGGTGTCCGCGTCGGTGAAGTATTTCGCGTACATGCGATCGTCGCTGGACTGATGATGTTCGAGTCCGAAGTGGCCGGTGTCGTCGGACAGGGTGAACAGAAAATCGTAGTGAACGTAATGGTATCCGCCGAACAGGGCGTAGGCTTGAGTGACCAGAGCCCGCGCCGCTTTTAGCTGCGCATCGCTCAGCACCAGATCGCCGGGATGATCGGCGACGATATCCATGTGCACCGGCACTTTCGCGCCGGGTGCGAGATCGACGCGCTTGAAGTTGCGTCCGGCGATCAGCGGCGAATCGACCAGATTGTTGAACGTCACCGGCTTGAATTGCACGTCGCCACCGTTCTGGTTCGCGGTTTCCAGTGCGCTGCCGAAACCCCAGCCGGCAGGCAGTTTTACCGAAGGTTCGATGCGAATGGCGCGCGAGAAATATCCCACCGGATAAAACGCCACCTGGTTCCATTCCAGATCGACGATCTTGTTGGTGACGGAAACGCTCTGGCCGAATTCGCCACCGCCGGTCGGCGACAGAAACTGGAATTCCAGATCGATACTGGATACGCCGGACGGCACATCCAGATGCAAGGTATACATATCCACCAAATCGCGCCGCCAGGCGATGCGTTGACCGTTGCCGGCGATGATCAATCCGGTCACGCCTTCGATCGGTCCACTCGGCCCATGCTCGCCGGGAATCCATTTTGGATAATAAAGATCGACCTTGCCCGCCTGCACCGGAATGGTTTCGTGCACATGAAAAATCCTGCGCGCCGCATCGGTGAGATCGACTTTCAGCACCAGCGCACCGGGATAGGGCGAATCCAGCGGATCGGCATGCGCGAGGCAAAGCGCGCAACCGGCGCTCAGTGCGGCCAGACGAGGCAGGAATTTCATACGCAGTCTCCTGGTAGCAAGGGCGCAAGCCTACGCGCCCGAGTTCTGGTTAGGCAATGCTCACGCCATTCAATGCGATGGTTTCGGTAACAGCGCGGGATCGAGTCTCACATCGAACCAGTTGAATCCCCAGTGCACGTGTGGGCCGGTGGCGCGACCGGTCATGCCGGCAGCGCCGATCACTTGACCGGCGGTAATCTGTTCGCCAACTTTCACATTGACATGGCTCATGTGCAGAAGGGAACTGGTCAGACCGAAACCGTGGTCGATCAGGACAGTGCCGCCGGTCAGGAATAGATCAGGGTCGGCAAAAGTCACTAGGCCAGCCGCAGGCGCGTGAACCGGCGTGCCGATCGGGACCGCCATATCCAGACCCATATGCGGCGCCTTCGGCACGCCGTTGTCGATGCGCTGGCTGCCATAGACGCCGCTGATGCGCGCGCCTTGCACGGGTAGCGCAAATCCGTGGAGAAAATCCTCGCGCGCGTCGTCGCGGGTGCGGGCCTGCGCCACGCGTGCCTGTTCGCGTTCGATGCGTGCGGCGATTTCGGGATTCGGCGTCACGGTTTGCTGCGGCAGGCCCTCGACGCGTTCGACGGGGTATTCGCGTTTGGCGACGTTAAATGTCACGGAGCGCGTTTCGCCGTTGGCGTAGCGCACATTCAGGGCCGCCTGTGCTGGCGCATCGCGTTCGAGGCCGAACACGAATACGCCATCGGCGCCGACGCGTAGCGTGCGACCGTCGAATTCGATTTGTGCATCGGTTGGCGCGTGGCCGATGACGAGTTGGCCTTGCTGGAGGTGGTCGGGAAGTTGAAGCGCCTGGTCTGCAGCGGAAATCGGGAGAGCGGACAGAAATAAAAGGCTCGTCATTCCGGCGAGAGCCGGAATCCAGTGCGCTGCTTTAACTGAAGCCGTAGAAGAGCGAAAGACACTGGATTCCGGCTTGCGCCGGAATGACGGGATTCTCATCGGTCAAACTCCAGACGCTGGCCGAGCTGGCTATCGTCGAGCTTGCCGTCGTTCCATGCAAGATGACCGTTCACCCAGGTCGCGGCGACAGACGAACGGAAGATATCGCCATCGAATGGCGACCAGCCACACTTGGAAATCACATCGCTGCGCTTCACCGTCTGTGGTGCATTCAGATCGATCAAAGTGAGATCTGCGAAATAGCCTTCACGCAGGAAGCCGCGATCCTTGATCGCAAACAGCGTCGCCGGCGCGTGTGCGGTCGCCTCGACCAGACGTTCCAGCCGCAATTTGCCGTCGAACACATGCTCTAACGCGGACTGCAAGGCGAACTGGATCAGCGGAATTCCAGACGGGCATTGCGTGTACGCGCGCGCTTTTTCCTCGGCCAGATGCGGCGCGTGATCGGTAGCGAGCACGTCGATGCGGGTGTCGGCCAGGGCACGCCTCAGCGCGTCGCGGTCGGATGCGGCCTTGATCGCGGGATTGCACTTGATGCGGCCGCCAAACTCGGCGTAATCCGCATCGGTGAAACGCAGGAAATGTACGCAGGTCTCGGCGGTGATTTTCTTGCCCGCGATCGGGCCGGGTTCGAACAGTGCCAGTTCGTCGGCGGTGGATACGTGCAGCACGTGCAGACGGGTGCCGTGGCGGCGCGCGGTTTCGACCGCCCAGCGGGTGGATTCGAAACAGGCTTCGCGTGAACGGATGTCGGGGTGCATCCGCATCGGGATGGCGTCGCCATACGTCGCCTTGGCGCGATCGAGATTGGCGTGGACGATGCGGTCGTCCTCGCAATGCACCGCCACGATCACTGGCGAGTCGCGGAATACGCCTTCGAGCGTTTGTGGATCGCTCACGCACAGATTGCCGGTCGATTCGCACAGAAACACCTTCACGCCGGGCACCGTGCGTGGATCGAGTGCGCGGATCGTGTCGAGGTTGTCGTTGGAGGCGCCGAAATAGAAGGCGTAGTTGGCGACCGAGCTGTGCGCGGCAGTAGCGTATTTGTCGTCGAGCAAGGTCTGCGTCAGCGTCGGCGGGTTCGTGTTGGGCATATCGATGAAGCCGGTGACGCCGCCCGCAATCGCCGCGCGCGATTCTGACGCGATATCGGCCTTGGCCGTGTAGCCGGGTTCGCGGAAATGCACGTGATCGTCGATCATGCCAGGTACGAGCAGGCGGCCACGCGCGTCGAATACGTGTTCGTCGGGTTGCGCCGCAAGACTCGGCGCGATCGCTGCGATGCGTCCGTTGCGCACGCGCACGTCGCCGGCGAAGCGGCGGCCTTCGTTGACGATATCGGCGTTGACGA
>JANWJJ010000101.1 GCA_025451955.1 Rudaea sp.
CATTATTGCCGGCGTCGAGTGTGATGCCGAGCGAGTCGAACAGATCGACGTATTTGCGCACTTTTTCGCTGGCCTTCAACATCGCGGTGGGCGTGTTTGTATACACCAGCTTCCAGCCGCCGCGTACGATGCCGTCGAGCGGTGCGGCGGGATCGGTGGAATCCAGGCGTTTGCGCAAGAACGTGGCCCAATCGTTCAGTTGCACCTTGTTCAAGGCGGCGACGATATCGCCAAAAGCATACGTTTTCGTGACGTAGCTGCCGTCGTCGATGCCATAGAAAGCGCGGGCGAAATCATCCAGCGAACGGCGTCCGCTCGACAGCTCGCGAATCTTGGTGTCCACATCCAGCCAGATCAATTCGCCTTCCGGATAAAAATCCGTGCCGCGCCGCCACGACGACCAGGCGTAGGGCGCGTAGTAGAGCACCTGTGCCTCGTCGGCGGTATCTTGCAACGGACGCCAACTACGACCCGGGCGCTTGTCCATCACTGCCGCGGTCATCGCCAGCGCATCGCGATATTGCTCGGCCGTACGCATGCCGGAGCGCGCGGTCAGCACCGGACCTAGGTATTCGGTCAGACCTTCGTAGACCCAGAGCAAATCGCCCTTCATCGGCACGTTGAAATTGGGTGTCCACAAATCCGCGGGGCGGCGGAACTTGCCGTTCCACGAATGCACGTATTCGTGTGGCAACAGAGTGGAAGCGGCGAGGTAGGTGTCCGCGTCGGTGAAGTACTTCGCGTACATGCGATCATCGCTGGACTGATGATGTTCGAGTCCGAAGTGGCCGGTGTCGTCGGACAGGGTGAATAGAAAATCGTAGTGATCGTAATGGTGCGAGCCGAACAGGGCGTAGGCTTGAGTGACCAGAGCCCGCGCCGCTTTTACCTGCGCATCACTCAACGTCAAGTCGCTTGGGTGATCGGCGACAATATCCATATGCACCGGCGCTTTCGCGCCTGGCGCGAGATCGACGCGCTTGAAGTTGCGTCCGGCGATCAGCGGCGAATCGACCAGATTGTTGAACGTCACCGGCTTGAATTGCACGCCGTCGCCGTTCTGGCTCGCGGTTTCCAGCGCGCTGCCGAAACCCCAGCCGGCAGGCAGTTTTACCGAAGGTTCGATGCGAATGGCGCGCGAGAAATATCCGGCCGGATAAAACGCTACCTGATTCCATTCCAGATCGACGATCTTGTTGGTCACCGAGACACTCTGGCCGAATTCGCCGCCGCCGGTCGGCGACAGGAACTGGAATTCCAGATCGAGACTGGATACGCCGGTCGGCACATCCAGATGCAAGGTATACATATTCGCTAGATCGCGGCGCCAGCCAATGCGCTGACCGTTGCCGGCGATGGTCAATCCGGTCACGCCTTCGATCGGTCCACTCGGCGCGTGTTCGCCGGGAATCCATTTCGGATAATAAAGATCGACCTTGCCCGCCTGCACCGGAATGGTTTCGTACACATGAAAAATCTTGCGCGCCGCATCGGTGAGATCGACTTTCAGCGTAAGCGTGCCGAGATAGGGCTGATCGAGCAGGTCCGCATAGGCGGGAGTCGCGCCAAAACCGAGAGCAATGGCAGCGTTCAGAATGGCGAGCCGATAAGCGGACGTCATGGGAATACTCCTGCGCGAGAAATGTCGTGACTCGACACAGAATACGTCATCACCAGCAATCACTGAAAGGTCGAAGGTCACGGCCGGGCCCTCGGTCGGCTGATTCGCCGACGCCACGTCGAAGCGATTGAAGTCGGTTATGATGCCAGTGATGTTGCGGCCTCCAGGGGACTGTTTTGCCGTCTTTCTTCGCCGAACTCAAACGCCGCAACGTGATCCGCATGGCGGGGCTATATCTTGTCGGTGCATGGTTGCTGACACAAGTGGCTAGCACCGTGCTGCCGATGTTCGATGCCCCAGCGTGGCTGCCACGCAGCATTGTGATCCTGCTCGCGGTTGGATTCGTTCCGGCGCTGATCTTCAGCTGGGTATTCGAGCTGACGCCGGTTGGCATAAAACGCGATGCCGAGGTGAAACCGGAAGAATCGATCGCGCCGCAGACCGCGCGGCGCATGGATCGCGCGATCATCGTGGTGCTCGCGCTCGCGCTTCTCTATTTCGGGTTCGACAAATTCGTACTCGCGCCGCTACGCGAGGCGACGCAAGTCGCGCAGGCGGTTCATTCGATCGCGCTAACAGATTCCGGAAAGTCCATCGCGGTGATGCCGTTCTTGAACCTGTCGGGCGACCCGAAGCAGGACTATTTCTCGGACGGCATGACCGAGGAAATTCTGAACGCGCTGGCCAATGTTCCAAAGCTCGAAGTCACCGCCCGTACTTCCGTGTTCTCGCTCAAGGGCCAGAACCACGACGTGCGCGAAATCGGCAAGATGCTCGGCGTGGCCTACGTGCTGGAAGGCTCGGTGCGGCAGGCCGACGACGAGGTGCGCGTCACCGCGCAGCTGATCCGCACCGACAACGGTTTCCACCTGTGGTCGCAGACCTACGATCGCAAGCTCGCGCATGTTTTCGCCTTGCAGGCGGAAGTCGCAGGCGATATCGCGCAGGCGCTGAAGTTGCCATTGGGTATCGGCGGCGATGCGGCGCTGGTCGGCCAGCGCACCGACGATCCGCAGGCTTATGCGTTGTACCTGCAAGCGCGCGCGGCGTACCGAGAACGCGGCGAAGGCATGCAGCGTTCGATCGACCTGTATCACGCGGCACTCGCGCGCGACCCGAAATTCGCTCCTGCCTGGGCCGGTCTGTGCGGCAGCTTGAACGTGCTGCAGTTTTATCTGCCGGAAAATCGGAAAGCCGAAATTCCGCAGACCCTGCGCGATGGCGAGACGGCATGCAAACGGGCGATCGAGCTGGCGCCGGACCTCGCCAGCGCACACATCATGCTCGGCAATCTGTACACCAACGAATGGCGCTGGAAAGAGGCCGAGCCGCATTTTGAGCGTGCGCAGGCGCTGGCGCCCAACGATCCGGAGTTCTACTTCGCCTACACCGACTGGCTGGGAGCCCTAGGCCGCAGCGACGAAGCCCTGCGGGCCGCACAGCGTGCAGTCACCCTCGATCCGATGGCGCCGATGTACCGCAATCTGTACGGCTACCTGTTGAATTATTCGGGTCACAACGACGAATGCGTCGCACAGATGGAGGCAGGTTACGCGTTGGCGCCAAAGAACTTCTACCTCAACCGGAATCTGTTCATCTGCAACATCATGACTGGCCGCATCGACGACGCGGAAAAGCTGCGCGACAGCAATCGCGATGTATTGACTGCCAGCGGGGAAAGCGCAGCGGTGATTGCCAAACGCACGGCAATCTTCGATGCCATCATCGCGATCGCACGCAATCCCGGCCAGTACGCTGCGATCCGCAATCCATTGGAGAAAGAAGGTCTTGTCGGGAAAGAAAGCCTTGTTCTTGCGACAATCTTCCCATCGCATGCCGACGATCTGTTCCTGTTCGCCGAGGATCAAATCGACAAGCACGAAGGCGGCAGCGACCCGGTGGTCCTGCTACGCAGCCCGCTGTTCGCGAAATACCACGACGACCCGCGCTACCTGCGACTGCTCAAGAAAACCGGATTCGACGCGGCGGGGAATCCACTATGAGCCTGGTCGCCGTACTCCAGCGCCGCAACATCGTCCGCAATCCAGTCTCGAGGAATACGCCATGATCCTCCGCCGCGCTGCCGAGCATCTCAAGCAACAGCATTGGACAGCGTTCGCCATCGAACTCGTCATCGTCGTGCTTGGCGTGTTCATCGGCTTGCAGGTCAACAACTGGAACGATGCGCGCCGCGACCGCGTTTGCGAACTGGCCTATCTCCAGGGCATCGCCGCCGATCTTGACGAGAGCATCGTTTCGATCCAGAAAAGCATCGGCTATTCGAACGATCGGATTGCGCTGGACGAGCTGCTGATCAAGGCAGCAACCGATCCCGGCGTGGTCCACGCCCACCCCGGCCGGTTCATGTATGCGGTGACGCGCGGTGGCTATACTTACACGCCTTCGATCCGCGGCGATACGTTCGAGACCATCAAGTCGACGGGCGGTCTGGTGGTCATCCGCGACCAGCAGCTCGTGGGGGACCTGATGAAGTTCTACGCGACCGTGCAAGGCCAGTCGCAATGGAATGCGTTCAGGACCTTCTGTCAGAGCGAATACTACAAGCGCTCGGCCGGCATACTGACTGCCAGGCAATTGCTGTTGGCGCCCTTGGAGACCAGCATTCCGTCCGCGGACGTCGAAGATGCGATGGACGCCTACCGCAGAATGCTGGCGCGGCCTGATTTCATAGAATGGCTGCCGACGACGCTTTTCAATCGATCGACCGACGTGCGCTTTGCCAACCAATGGCTCGCGGATGCCAGGGAACTGCGCGTCAGGATCCTGGCGCAGCCCGGCGTCCATGCAGGGAAGCAATGACATGGCGCTGATCGCTGAACTCAAACGCCGCAACGTGATCCGCATGGCCGGGTTGTATCTGGTCGGCGCATGGCTGTTCACGCAAGTATCGAGCACCATGCTGCCGATGTTCGATGCCCCGGCGTGGCTGCCGCGCAGCATCGTGATCCTGCTCGCAGTCGGATTCGTTCCGGCGCTGATCTTCAGCTGGGTGTTCGAGTTGACACCTCACGGGATCAAGCGCGATGCCGAGGTAAAGCCGGAGTAATCCATAGCGCCGCAGACCGCGCGGCGCATGGATCGCCTGATCATCGCGGTGCTGGCGCTAGCACTGGTCTATTTCGGTTTCGACAAGTTTGCACTGGCGCCGCAGCGTGAGGCGGCGCAACTCGCGCAGGCGGAGAACTCGGTAACGCAACATGCCACGCAATCCACCAACACGAAGTCCATCGCCGTGCTTGCCTTTATTGACCTCAGTCCGGCCCACGATCAAGGCTATTTTTCCGACGGCATGTCCGAGGAAATCCTCAACGCGCTCGCGCAGGTGAAGGATCTGAAAGTCGCCGGCCGCACCTCGTCGTTCTACTACAAGGGCCGCAACGAGGATCTGCGCACCATCGGCAAGGCGCTTGCCGTCGCCAATATCCTCGAAGGTTCGGTGCGCAAGCAGGGCAACGAGGTGCGCATCACCGCGCAACTGATCCGCGTCGCCGACGACACGCACCTGTGGTCGCACGCCTACGACGGCAATTTGTCCGACGTTTTCCAGTTGCAGGAGAACATCGCGCGCGCAATCACGGGCCAATTGCAGGTTGTACTGGTCGGTGATCAGAAGACGCGGTTAGTGCCGGTTGCGACATCGAGTCCGGAAGCATATTCGTTGTATCTGCAAGCCGCTGCTATTTTTGACCGTCGCGATGGTGCTCATTACCACGACGCAATCTCTGCCCTGCGGGAGGCGATTCGCCTCGATCCGAACTACGCGCGCGCTTATTCGCGTCTGGCCGCGATTTATGTCGTGTTGGCCAGCACTGGCGACGTAAACCTGTCGGACACGCAGAAGCTGCTGATGCAGGCTGCGCAGCGTGCCAGCGCGCTCGATCCGACGCTGGCCGAGCCTTGGGTCTCGATAGGGTTTTCGCTAGGCAAGTTCCCGGGCAAGTTGGTCGAGCAGCGCCAGGCGTTTGAACGCGCGCTGGCTCTCGATCCCGATGATGTGACCACGAACTTCTGGTTCGGACTGAGCCTGGTCAAGACCGGTTATCGTGAACGTGGCACCGCCCTGATCGACCGCGCGTTGGTGAAGGATTCGATGCTGCCCAATGCATTGCGCTGGCGCGGCATCCTGTATTTCGATGCAGGCGACATTGATCGTGCAGATGAGCTGCTGAAACGTGCGCGCGATCTTGGGCTGTCATTCGCGGACCGCGATCTGGCGGGCGTTGCGAGCGCACGCGGCGACGCTGCGGCGGCGATCAGGCTTTCGGGCTCGGGCGCTATGTTCCCGGGCATGTCGCCCAATAGTCCCGAAGTGCTTGCCGAGGGTGTCTATGGCGACGCGGCACAGCGTGCACGTGCCGCGACCTTGATCGATGCTTATCTCGCTTCGCCGCATGAGCATGTTCCCGGCATGCTGCCCGTGGACTTGGCAAAACTCGGTGAGCCGACCAGGGCCCTCGCAGTCGAGCATCGGCACCTGACCGGTGACAACTCGGATTTCCTGGCACTGCTGTGGAGTCCGCAAGGACTCGCCATGCGCGTGTCTCCAGAATTCCCCTCATTCCTGCGTGATTTCGGGTTTGTAGCGCTGTGGGACAAATACGGCCCCCCGGATCTTTGCAAGAAGAATGCGGCCGGCGATTACGTTTGCGATTGAATCCAATCACGTTGGCGCAGGCTTATTCCCGATCGCGCCGCCGCGATAGACAAGCCCGGAATTGCGGCAATCCGGCCGCGTTACGGCTTCGGTAACAGCGCGGGATCGAGTCTCACATCGAACCAATTGAATCCCCAATGCACATGCGGGCCGGTGGCGCGGCCAGTCATGCCGGCGGCGCCGATCACTTGACCGCGCTCGACGTGTTCGCCGACATGCACGTCGACGCGGCTCATGTGCAGGAAAGAGGAATCCAGCCCGAAGCCGTGATCGATCAGCACGGTCCCGCCGGTCAGGAATAAATCGGTCGCGGCAAAGGTGACGATGCCCTTGGCGGGCGCATGCACCGGTGTGCCGGTCGGCACGGCCATGTCCAGACCCATATGCGGCGCCTTGGGCACGCCGTTGTCGATGCGCTGACTGCCGTAGACGCCGCTGATGCGCGCGCCTTGCACGGGCAGGACGAAACCGTGGAGAAAATCCTCGCGTGCGTCGTCGCGGGTGCGGGCCTGCACCACGCGTGCTTGTTCGCGTTCGATGCGCGCAGCGATTTCGGGATTCGGTGTCACGGTTTGCTGCGGCAGGCCGTTGACGCGTTCGATGGCGTAATCGCGTTTGACGACAGCCAGCGTGACGTCGCGCGTGATGCCATCGGCGTAGCGCGCCTGCAAGGTGACTTGCGGTGGCGCCTCGCGTTCCAGCCCGAATACGAATACGCCATCCTTGCCGACGCGCAATTTGTGTCCGGCGAATTCGATTTGTGCGTCGGCGGGTGCGTGGCCGATGACGAGTTGGCCTTGTTCGAGATGGGCGGGGAGTTCGATTCGATCGGTGCTTGTCGCGGACGACAACATCGCAAGCGCGAGAACCGCAGCAGTGAGCATCATCGGTCGAACTCCAGCCGCCTGCCGAGTTGGCTGTCGTCGAGCTTGCCGTCGTTCCAGGCAAGATGTCCGTTGACCCAGGTGGCGGCAATCGATGAGCGGAATGTGTCGCCTTCAAACGGCGACCAACCGCATTTGGAAATCACATTGCTGCGCTTCACGGTCTGCGGTGTATTCAAGTCGATCAGGGCCAGATCTGCAAAATAGTCTTCGCGCAGGAAGCCGCGATCCGTGACCGCGAACAGCGTCGCTGGCGCGTGCGCGGTCGCTTCGACCAGGCGTTCCAGCGTCAACTTGCCGTCGAACACATGTTCCAGCGCGGACTGCAAAGCGAACTGGATCAGCGGAATTCCGGACGGGCATTGCGTGTACGCGCGCGCTTTTTCTGCGGCCAAATGCGGCGCGTGATCGGTGGCGAGCACGTCGATGCGCGTGTCGGCCAAGGCGCGCATCAGCGCATCACGATCGGAGGCAGCCTTGATCGCGGGGTTGCACTTGATGCGGCCGCCGTATTTGGCGTAATCCACATCGGTGAAACGCAGGAAATGTACGCAGGTTTCGGCGGTGATTTTCTTGCCCGCGATCGGGCCGGGTTCGAACAGCGCCAGTTCGTCGGCGGTGGATACGTGCAGCACGTGCAGACGGGTGCCATGACGGCGCGCGGTTTCGACTGCCCAGCGGGTGGATTCGAAACAGGCTTCGCGTGAGCGGATGGCGGGGTGCATCCGCATGGGAATGGCGTCGCCGCACGTCGCCTTGGCGCGATCGAGATTGGCGTGGACGATGCGGTCGTCCTCGCAATGCACCGCAACGATGGCCGGCGAGTCGCGAAACACGCCTTCCAGCGTCCGTGGATCGCTCACGCACAAGTTGCCAGTCGATTCGCACAAGAACACCTTCACGCCGGGCACCCTACGCGGATCGAGCGTGCGGATCGCGTCGAGGTTGTCGTTGGAGGCGCCGAAATAGAAGGCGTAATTGGCGACCGAGCTGCGCGCGGCTAGAGCGTATTTGTCGTCGAGCAAAGTTTGCGTCAGCGTCGGCGGGTTCGTGTTGGGCATGTCGATGAAGGCGGTGACGCCGCCCGCGATTGCCGCGCGCGATTCCGACGCGATATCGGCCTTGGCCGTGTAGCCGGGTTCGCGGAAATGCACGTGATCGTCGATCATGCCGGGTACGAGCAGGCGGCCGCGCGCGTCGAATACGTGTTCGTCGGGTTGCGCCGCAAGACTCGGCGCGATCGCTGCGATGCGTCCGTTGCGCACGCGCACGTCGCCGGCGAAGCGGCGGCCTTCGTTGACGATATCGGCGTTGACGA
>JANWJJ010000102.1 GCA_025451955.1 Rudaea sp.
CGAGCGTCAGGTGACGGTGGGACGCACGACCTATCCTCTGCCTGCGTTGTTTCTGGTCATGGCGACGCAGAATCCGATCGAGCAGGAAGGCACCTATCCCTTGCCCGAAGCGCAACTCGACCGGTTTCTGATGCACGTCCGCGTCGATTATCCCGATGCCGCTGCCGAAGCGGCGATCCTGAAATTCGCGCGCGAACGCGAGCGCCGTGCCTTGCACGAATCCAGCGCGCCGGCACGCTGTCTGTCGCAGGCGCAGATTTTTGCCGCGCGCGCCGCCGTGCTGAATCTGCATCTGGCACCTGCGCTCGAGGAATATATCGTCCAACTGACTCTGGCCACGCGCGCGCCGAAAGCTTATGGCGACGATCTCGCCCGCTGGGTCGCGTACGGTGCGAGTCCACGCGGCACCATCGCTCTGGATCGCTGCGCGCGCGCGCATGCCTGGCTCAACGGTCGCGATTTCGTCGCGCCGGATGACGTGCACGCGGTCGCGCATGACGTGCTGCGACATCGCGTGTTGCTGTCCTACGAGGCCGAAGCCGAAGGCGTGACGCCGGACAAGCTCATCGCCGCGCTGCTCGCGCGCGTGCCGTTGCCGTAAACGGAAACCCGAAACCGGCGCGCATTCGTCGCGTCGAATTTTTCCCGTCGATATGATCGCCAGCACATCCCAATCCGCCATCCACGTCGTCCTCGCCGACCTGATCGCCCTGCGCCTGCGCGCGCGGCGGTTTGCGCGCCCCGCGCTGCGTGTGGCCGGCAGTCACGCGGCGACCCATGTCTCGCGTTTTCGCGGTCGCGGGGTGGATTACGTCGAGTCGCGCGCATATCAACCCGGCGACGATATCCGCCAGATGGATTGGCGCGTCACCGCGCGCACCGGCCGTCCGCACACCAAGCTGTTTCAGGAAGAACGCGAGCAAAGTATACTTTTGATCGTCGATTGCAATTCCAGCCTGCATTTCGGTACGCGCGTACGTTTCAAGTCGGTGCAGGCGGCACGCACGGCTGCGCTGCTGGCCTGGGCAACGGTGCAAGGCGGCGACCGCATCGGTGCTCTTGGCTTCGGACCCGGACTCGCCGCCGAGGTCAAGCCCGGCGGCGGCCCTCGTGGCGCCTTGCGCGTACTGCGCGGACTGGCCGAATGGGATGCGATCGCCCGTGCGGGCGGCGAGGTCGTGCCGTTGTCGCAGGCGCTGCAACGCGCGCATCGACTGGCGCGTCCCGGCAGCCGCGTGATCCTGCTCACCGATGGCTTCGCCGCCGATGCCGCGGCGGAATCCCCGCTATCGCTGCTGGCCGAACATTGTGATGTTGCCGCCGTGCTGCTCAGCGATCCACTGGAACTTGCCGCGCCGCCGCCCGGACGCTACGCCCTGCGCAGCGATGCAGGCCGCGTGTTGCTGGACTTCGCCGCCACGCGCACACGCACGCGCTGGCCACAACTTTTTGCCGAACGTCGCAATGCGATGATCGGCATGCTGCAACGGCGCGCGATACGCTGGACGTCGCTGGATACTGCAGCGGAACCGGACACCGCGCTGTCGCATCTGCTGGGTCTGGACAAGCGTGCGCGTTTGCCAGGCGCGAGGTCGGCATGAATCCGGCCAGCGGCCCGGTCCTGCGCGATATCCATCTACCGCCGCCGCCCGGCTGGTGGCCGCCGGCGCCGGGTTGGTGGGTGCTCGCGGTCATTTGTATACTTTGTGCCGTGGCAACAGTGATAAAATTGCGCAAAGTATATTTATGCCGACGTCGACGCCGGGCTGTACTCGACGAGCTGGATCGCAGTATCGAGGGCGCGCACGGGGATCCCGCGGCACTGGCCGCGGCGCTGTCACGGTTTCTGCGGCGGATGACGCTTGACGAATCGGCGGCTGCGGCCGCCTACACCGGCCAGCGCTGGCTCGATCACCTCGACGCCGGTTCCGATTGCCGCGAATTCAGCCAGGGGATTGGCCGGGTCTTGATCGAAGCGCCGTTCCGGCCCGTGCCGCAGCATTACGACAGCGCGGCGCTGATCGCGCTGGTGCGGCGCTGGACACGTCACACGCTAGCCGCGGGGTCCACCCATGCTTGACTGGGCCTGGCCATGGCTGTTTGTGCTGCTGCCCTTGCCGTGGCTGGTCGCGCGGATCTTGCCCGCCGCACGCATGTCCGGCGGCGCGGCGTTGCGTTTGCCGTTTGCGTTGGCCGGGCTGGAAGCCGCCAGCGGCGCGGCGCCGGTTCCGCGCTGGCGCAGCGTGCTCGCCATCGCCGCATGGACCTTGCTCATCGCCGCCGCCGCGCGCCCGCAATGGCTCGGCGACGCGCAGGCACTGCCACGTACTGGCCGCGATCTGCTGCTGGCGGTCGATGCTTCCGGCAGCATGAGTACGCAGGACATGGAAATCGGCGGGCGCCCGGTCAGCCGTTACGGCGCGGTCAAGGCCATCGCGGGCGATTTCATCCATCGCCGCGTTGGCGATCGCATCGGCTTGATCGTATTCGGCAGTCAGGCGTACCTGCTCACGCCGCTGACCTTCGACCGCGCTACCGTGCTCAAGCAGCTCGACGATTCCACGGTGGGCCTGCCGGGTCGTCAAACCGCGATCGGCGATGCGGTGGGTCTGGCGGTGAAGCGCTTGCAGGCACGCCCGCAAAACCAGCGCGTGCTGATCCTGCTTACCGACGGCGTCAACGATGCGGGCGAACTCGATCCGTACAAGTCGATCGATCTGGCCGTCGCCGAGCATGTGAAAATCTATACCATCGGCATCGGTGCCGAGGCGATGCGCGTCGACGGCTTTTTCGGCAGCCGCATGGTCAATCCATCGGCGGATCTGGATGCGCGCCTGCTCACCGAAATGGCGGACAAGACCGGCGGGCATTTCTATCGCGCCCGCGATACTGCCGAACTTGCACAGATTTACCGCGAGATTGACAAGCTCGAACCCGCGGCCGATGCGCAGCAGCAATTCCGTCCGGTCGATGAACTGTTCTACTGGCCGTTGTCGCTGGCCTTGCTGATCGCCTTGTTCGCCGCGCTGCGTCCGGTGCCGCTGGCGCGAATGCTGGCGGTGAGAGCTGCGCGATGAATGGAATAATTGCCAATTTCCACTTTTTGCGACCGTGGTGGCTGCTCGCGCTCGCGGCGTTGCCGCTGTTGTGGATTGCGTTCGGACGGCGTGGCGCGGATGCCGGCGCCTGGCGCGGCGTGGTCGATGCGCATCTGTTGCAGCATCTGTTGGAATCGGGCAGCAGCGACGCGCCTTCGCGCGGGCCGCGCTGGTTGGTTGCCGCGGGTTGGCTACTCGCCTGTCTGGCACTGGCCGGGCCGGCCTGGGAACGTCTGCCGCAACCGCTATACCAGAATCGTGCGGCGCGCGTGATTGCGCTGGAACTTTCCGCCAGCATGGCCGCGCAGGACATCAAGCCCAGCCGCTTCGAGCGCGCGCGTTTCAAGGTCGACGATATCCTCAAGCGCAGCGGCGATGCACAGACTGCGCTGATCGCTTACGCCGGCGACGCCTTCGTCGTGGCGCCGTTGACCGACGATTCGAATACCGTGGCCAATCTGGTCGACGCGCTCGATCCCAGCGTGATGCCGGCGGCGGGCAACGACACCGGCCGCGCCATCGACATGGGCGTCAAGCTGATCAAGCAGGCCGGTCTGGATCAGGGTGAAATCGTGTTGCTGGCCGACAGCGCCAGCGCCGATGCAAGCGCCGCCGCGAGCCGCGCACGCGCGGCAGGCGTGACCGTATCCGTACTCGGCGTCGGCAGCGGGCAAGGTGCACCGGTGGCCTTGCCCCAAGGCGGATTCCTGAAAAATTCCGCGGGCGATATTGTGCTGCCGAAACTCGATGTTGCCGCGCTCGCCGCCTTGGCGCAAGTTGGCGGCGGCCGCTATGCAAGCATTGCCACCGATGCGAGCGATCTGTCCAGTGTGCTTGATACCTTGTCGCCGAACGCCACGGCGCAGATGCAGAATGCACAGGCGATTACGCCACGATATCTGGATCGCGGGCCGTGGTTATTGCTGCTGCTGTTGCCCTTGGCCGCACTTGGGTTTCGCCGTGGCTGGTTGATGCTGCTGCCGCTCGTACTATGCGTCCACAGTCAACCCGCCGCCGCGTTTTCGTGGGTCGATCTGTGGCAGCGACCGGATCAACAGGCGCAGGCCGCGCTGGATGCGGGTCAGGCGAAACAGGCGCAAGCCTTGGCGCGTGATCCTTCCTTGCGTGGCGCGGCGGCATATCGTGCCGGCGATTTCGCGACGGCGGCGCAGGATTTCGCGCGCCGCGCCGATGCCGATACCGACTACAACCGCGGCAATGCGCTGGCAAAACAGGGCGAGTACGAAAAAGCTATTTTGGCCTATGACGCGGCACTCGCCAATGCGCCGAAGCTGGCTGATGCCGTGGCCAACAAGCAGGCAGTCGAGGATTGGTTGAAGCAACAGCAAAAAGATAAAAAGCAGCAAAATAAACAAAACTCGAAAGATCATCAAGGCAAGCAACAACAGCAAGACGGCTCCGGTAGTTCGTCGGATCAGCAAGCGCAAGAGAAAAAGTCCCAAGATCAGAGCGGACAGCAAGATCAGGGTCAATCGCAAAAAGATTCCGCGCAGGACTCGCAGCAGGAAAGCAACGCAGCCAAACAGGAGGCGTCGAAACCCAATGCATCGGGCGAAAAACAAAACGAATCCGGCGTGGACAAAAATACGCCCGCACAAGCGCCTGCGCACGAAGCTGGTCAGCAAGCGCAACAGCAATTCCAGAAGAATATGGATCAGGCACTGAAGCAGGAAGGAAAGCCCGAAGAAATCAAGGCACAGACTGTGCGCCTTGGCGCGCGCGACGATGGCAAGCCGCACGATGAAAAACAGCAGGCTGTCGAGCAATGGCTGCAGCGCGTCCCGGACGATCCGGGTGGCCTGTTGCGGCGCAAGTTTCAACTCGAATATCAACGCCGTCAGCACGGCGACAACGGGCAAGGAGACGATTGATGACGCAGCGAATCCGCCGCGTTGCTGCATTGTGCGCATTTGCAGCATTGTGGATTTGTGCTATCGCGCAGGCCGCGGACGTGCGCGCATGGCTGGATCGCAACACCATGCAGATGGGCGAAACGGTGACGCTCAACGTCGAGGTATCCGGCGACAACGGCGCCGCCAAGCCGGATTTCAGCGCACTGGCACAGGATTTCAACCTGCTCGGCACGCAAAGTTCGACCTCGCTCAATATCGTCAACGGTCAATCCACGTCGAAACTGTTGTGGGCGATCGGTCTGGAGCCGAAACATGCCGGCACGCTGACGATTCCGGCGCTCGATGTCGCCGGTCAAAAGACCCAGGCGTTGACATTGAATGTGCAAGCCGCGACCGCCGGCAGCGGTGGCAAGGCGGGCGACGACATCTACATCGAAACCACGGTCGAGCCGCGCGCACCCTATGTGCAGCAGGAAGTGCGCCTCACGGTAAAATTATACTATGCGCTGAATTTGACTGACGGCACGCTCGACGACCCACAAGCCGACGGCTTGGTCGTGCACAAACTCGGGCAGGACAGCAACTACGTCGCGGATGTAAACGGCCGCCGCTACCGCGTGCTCGAGCGCCATTACGTGCTGCTGCCGGAAAAGAGCGGGACGCTGACGTTGCCGGCGATAGGTTTTCGCGGTCATGCTATGGATGCCGGCGACATCAATAGTTTTTTTAATCGTGGCCGCAGCGTCGCGGCGCAATCGGATGCGGTGACGCTGGATGTGCGGCCACGTCCGGCGGCTTCGGGTAACGATGCCTGGTTGCCGGCGCAATCGGTAACGCTGAGCGCCGACGGCATCGATGCGACGACGTCCGCGCGCGTCGGCGATCCGCTCACCCTGACCTTGCATCTGAAAGCGCAGGGTCTGGGCTTCGAGCAATTGCCGGAACTGAAGTTGCCGAAGATCGAAGGCGCCGACGTGTATCCCGACAAGGCCACGACGCAAAACCGTGACGATGGGGAATGGGTGTACGGCGAACGCGAACGCAAGTTTGCAATCGTACCGAATCAGGCGGGGCCGTTGACCTTGGCGGCGATCAGCGTCACGTGGTGGGATACCGCGCACGATCGCGCGGAAACCGCCGAGGTCCCAGCGTTGACCCTGAATGTCGCCCCCGCCGCCGATAGTGCCGTCACGCCGGTTCCAGGCAATGCGGCGAATGCAGCAAATGGTGCAAACGCCGCAAATTCCACCAATGCGGCAGCGGCAAGGGAGGAATCCGCGCTCGCGCCACCGTCGCTGGCCGGGCAGGACGAAGAACTGCATTTGTGGCGGACGCTCGCGTTTTTCGCACTGACATTGTGGATACTGACTTTGGCCGCGTGGATTGCGTGGCTGCTCGCACGACGCCGACGCGAACCGTCGCCATCGCTGCCGTCGCCGGCCGATACCGGAATGACGGATGCGCGCGCGGCATTTCGCGCTGCCGTCGCGCATGCGGATTGGCCGGCGTCGGCGCGGGCCTTGCTGGCATGGGCGCGCCACACCCGGCCCGCGTTGCGTAATCTTGGCGAATTAGTGCGTGTCTTGAACGATCCGGCGCAGATCGCCGCCATCGGCGAACTCGAGCGTGCCTGCTATGGCGTCGGCGCGGACGCTGGTTTTGCTGATCGCCTCGCCGCGGCCTTTCGCGGCAGCCTGGGGCTTGCGCCGGATCACACTACCGCCGATTCCGCCTCGGCATTACCCGCGCTGTATCCGTTCCGCGTGTAATCCAACGTCACTTGCGATCAGCGAGTACGCGAATCGGACTCGCCTCAGGGTATCATTCGGCTTGGAATACGGGTTGATCCCATGGCCGATACCAGCGACGTCACCGGACTCCTGCACGCATGGCATGGTGGTGACCGCGCCGCGCTCGATGCCTTGCTGCCGCGGCTTTACGACACCCTGCGGGAAATGGCTGCGGCGCGATTGCGGCATGAACCGGCGGTGCAAACGCTGAATCCGACCGCCTTGGTGCACGAGGCGTTGATCCGCTTGATCGGCGCGAATACGGATTGGACCAGCCGCACGCATTTTCTTTCGCTGGCCGCGCTGCATATGCGTTCGGTGTTGGTGGATCAGGCGCGCTCGCGCTTGTCCGACCGGCATGGCGGCGGCGCGGTGCGGGTTACGCTGTCGCAAGCCGATGCCGTTGCGGATGCACGGATGGAGCTGGATCTGCTCGCTCTCGATCAGGCATTGAAAAATCTGCATCGGCACGATGAACGCAGTGCGCGCATTGTGGAAATGAGCTATTTCGCCGGCATGCAGCGCGAGGAGATCGCCGCCGTGATCGGTGTTTCGGTGCCGACGGTTGACCGCGATTTGCGCTTTGCACGTGCGTGGCTGAATCAGGCGTTGTCCTGAGTCCATGACGGCGAACCTGCGCTTCGCGGAAATCCGCCGCCTGTTCGATATGGTCTGTGATTTGCCTGCGGATACGCAGCACGAACGCCTGGCCGCGGAAACCGCCGACGCCGAACTGATCGCCCAGGTTCAAGCCTTGCTCGCGGCGCAAACGCAATCGTTGCGGCGAGCGGCACTGCCGGTCGATGCGGTGCTGGCGTCGTTGCCGGAAACCGAACTCGGCGCCGGCGATCGCATCGGCGCCTGGCGCTTGCTGCGCAAGCTCGGCAGCGGCGGCATGGGTGCGGTATATCTGGCCGAACGCGCCGACGGACATTTTCAACAGCAGGCGGCGATCAAGCTGCTGCGCGGATTTCCCACCAGCGACGCCTTGGGTCGCCTCGCTGCGGAACGCCAGATTCTGGCGGCGTTGCAGCATCCGAATATCGCGCGTCTGCTTGATGGCGGCGCCACGCCGGGCGGCCAGCCGTATCTGGTGATGGAGCACGTCGAAGGTGTGCCCATCGATCGTTACTGCAGCGAACATACTCTGGATTTGCCGGCGCGGCTGCGCCTGTTCCAGAGCGTGTGCCGCGCCGTGCAATTCGCGCATCAGCGCTTGATCGTGCATTGCGATCTGAAACCATCGAACGTGCTGGTGCGTGCCGATGGCACTCCCGCGCTGCTGGACTTCGGCATTGCCCGTGCGCTCGATCGCAGCGGCGGTGCCGTGTCCGAACCGCACGCCGGCAATTTTTTCACCCCGCATTACGCCAGTCCGGAACAACGGCTTGGCGTGGATATTTCCACCACCAGCGATGTGTACTCGCTAGGCCTGATTCTGTTCGAGTTGCTGAGCGGGCGCGACGCACACGTCGACACCAACGAGCGCACCGTGGCCGAACTCGACTCCGGCGAATACCGGCCGAGTGCGCTCGTGGTGGCGGCAGCGCATCCGTGGCGGCAACGCCTGCGCGGAGATCTGGATGCGATCGTATTGTGTGCGACGGCGACGCGGCCGGCGGCGCGTTATGCCTCGGCGGAAGCGTTCGCCGATGACATCGAGCGCCATTTGCAACTGCGCCCGGTGCTGGCGCGCCGGCCAAGTTTGCGTTATCGCTACGGCCGACTCTTGCGCAGGCGCTGGCCGGCGTTCGCGGCGGGTGCGGCGTTCGTCGTGCTCGGCGCATTGTTTACCTGGCGCGTAGTCAGTGAGCGCGACCG
>JANWJJ010000103.1 GCA_025451955.1 Rudaea sp.
GGCAGCATCGAAGAACATTACTCTCTGTCGCCCGATGGCAAGAAACTGACGCTGCGCATTCGCCAGCAGCACGATAACGCGGATGACGCGCACGAAACCACGCGCGTATTCGTGCGCAATGCCGACGCTGCGAGAGCGAGTCCTGCGAATCAGCCGACGCTGCCACCCTGAGGCGGCAGCATCGCACTATTGCCGCCTTATTCCTCGGCGCGAATCGTACCCAGTGAGCTCGCTGCCGCCGCGCTGTTCGCATGCGCGCTGTGCGTGGCCGAGAGCTTGCGCATCAACGGCAACACGGCGATGGCGACCAGGGTGCAGGCGATGGCGGCGTAACCGAGCTTGTTGAACAGCGCGGTGTAGATCGGCAGGGTCTGCAATGGATCGATGATGTCCTTCGGCACCGCGGCGTAGTTGGCGACGACGCCACCCAGATATTGCGAGATGCCCGAGGCGACGAAGTACGCGCCCATCATGAAGCCGCCCATGCGCGCCGGCACATAGCGCGCGATCATCGCCAGCCCCAGTCCGCTGACCAGCAATTCGCCGAGCGAGTAGAAGCCGTAGCCCCAGATCATCACCCAGGACGAAGTCTTGCCGGCGACGGCGTAACTGCCGGCGAAGCCGTAGATGAAAAATCCCAGTGCGACCACGGCGAAGCCGAGCGCGAACTTGGCCGCGATCGACAGATCCTTGCCGCGGTTGCCGGCGCTGGTATACATCCAGGCGAGAATCGGGCTGAGCAGCATGATCCACAGCGGGTTCAGCGCCTGGTACTGCGCCGGTGACCAGTCGAACAGGTGCAAGCCGAACAGGTTCTGGCTCCAGTCGACGTTGCGCAATGCGAACAGCGCGAGCGAGGTGGACATCTGCTGGTAGAAGATGAAGAAGAAGATCGTCTGCACCACCAGCACTAGGGCCGCGATCAATCCTGCGCGTTCGTCGCGGTGACTCTTGGCGATGAGATAACCGAAGATGCCGAGCAGCACGATGCCGGCGGCATAGACGAAGATCCTGGCGATTTCCTCGTACTGCAGGATGGCGGCCGAACCGAGCACACACAGTGCGCCGGCGCCCAGCACCATCAGCATATGCGTCATGTCGACCGGGCGCTCGTCCGGCTCCGAACCGATGTGATGCATCGAGGCGCGCAGGAAGAAATAGTTGATCAGGCCGACGATCAGACCGATGCAGCACACGCCGAACGCCGCGTGCCAGCCGAACTCGTGGCCGTAGGTGGCGTTGACGTAATCCTTGATCCACGGCGTCAGCAGCATAGATACGGTCGAGCCGATGTTCACGGCCATGTAGTAGATGGTGAAAGCGCTGTCGATCTTGGCGTCGTCGCCTTCGAAGATCTTGCGCACCAGATTGCCGGCGTTGGGCTTGAACAGGCCGTTGCCGACCACGATCACGCCGAGTGCGCCAAACAGCGCCCAGGTGTTTTCCGAAGGCACCGTCATCAGCGCGTAGCCGATGCTGAGGATGACCGCGCCGGTGAGCATGGTGCGACGCGTGCCGAGGATGCGATCGCCGACCCAGCCGCCGATGGCCGGAGCCACGTAGATCAAGGCCGCGCAAGCGCTCCAGACCAGGTTGGCGCGCGTATCCTCGAAACCGAGGCGCTGCACCATGTAGTAGACGATCAACGCCTGCATGCCGTAGAAGCCGAAGCGCTCCCACAGTTCGATCATGAAGACGGTGAAGAACGAACGATTGCGCGAAACGGGTGCGGTCAAAATCGACATGGCGGCTCCGTGGCCGAGGGCTGAGTAGGCGAAGAGTAACGTATCGCGGGCGAGGATGCGTCAGAAACGCTGACGTTAGAAACGGTGACGCTGGCCGGTTGGCTGGATCCAGCGGCCCAGCGCGATCGCTGCGGCCAGGGTCACCAGCGCGGCCAGCGCGACGGAGGCCAGCACATCCGACAGGAAATGAAAATTCTCGTCGATGCGTTCGATAACGATATACACGGGAACGATCAGCAACGGAATCCGGTAACGTGGGAACAGATACGCCAGCGGAAAAAACAGGCCGCAGAAATAGGCGACATGTCCGGACGGAAACGAATTGCCGCCGGCGAACCACAGATGATGCCAGTCGCCGTGCGCGATGATTTCGTATGGCCGCAGGCGACCGAACGCATTCTTGATCAGCCAGGCACAGCCGATGACGGTCAGTTGCACGCTGCCGGTGAAGATCAGCGCGCGGGCAAAAAAACTGCGTCGGCGGATCAGCCAGCCGAGCACGCCGGCGCCAAATAGCACGAGGCCGAGCAGCAGGGCGGACAAATTATGGCTGTGTAATAGCGAGCGTCCGCTGACGTGATCGAGCAGGGCGCGGCCATCGACGAAGACAGCCGAGTTTTCGATACCGGAGCCATGCACCGCCAGAGCGACGCGCTGGTCGAAAGCGAAGATGCTAAGCAGGGCCAGCAGGGCAGCGATGGCAGCGGTGAAGGCGAGGGCGTGTTTGCTCATAGTCAGAGATAATGCCACAAGTGAACCTTTGCATAACCTGCTGCGCTCGGCAGCTTGCGCGCCGGCGGTGCTCGGAAGGCTCATGTACTGACACGTACACTCCGCTTCCTGCGCTCCGGCGGCGCACCTGATCCAATATGGGATCAGGCCTTCGCTCGCGACGGTTATGCGAGAGGTTCACAAGCCGGGCGCGGCCGGTTATGGCATCATACGCCGCCATCATTGTTTGCCAGTACGGATCATCAATGCTGATTTTCGAGCTTTCGCAACCGGGCCGCAGTGCGGCCGCACAACTGACCGCCGACAGTGCGATTCCCGCCGATCTGCCCGAACGATTCCGGCGCAAGACGCCAATTGGCTTGCCGGAAGTATCCGAGCTGCAGGTCGTGCGTCATTACACGAATCTGAGCCGCAAGAATTTTTCCATTGATACCCAGTTCTATCCGCTGGGATCGTGCACGATGAAGTACAACCCGCGCGCCTGCAATTCGCTGGCGCTGCTCGATGGCTTCGTGTCGCGCCATCCGTATGCGCCGGAATCGCTGTCGCAGGGATTTCTTTCCTGCATGTACGAATTGCAGGAAATCCTCGCCGACGTCACCGGCATGAAAGGTGGCGTGTCGCTGGCGCCGATGGCTGGCGCGCAGGGCGAACTGGCCGGCGTGGCCATGATCATGGCTTATCACCGTCATCGCGGCGACAACGAGCGCACCGAGATCATCGTTCCCGACGCGGCCCACGGCACCAATCCGGCCACAGCGTCGATGTGCGGTTGCACGGTGCGCGAGATTGCCACCGACAAGAATGGCGATATCGATATCGAAGCGCTGAAGAAAGTGCTCGGTCCGAAGACGGCCGGCATTATGCTGACCAACCCATCGACGATCGGTGTGTTTGAACGCGGCATTGTGGAAATTGCAAAATTGGTCCATGCCGCCGGCGGCCTGCTGTATTACGACGGCGCCAACCTCAATGCGATTCTCGGCAAGGTGCGGCCCGGCGACATGGGCTTCGATGCCATCCACATGAATCTGCACAAGACCTTCTCGACGCCGCACGGCGGCGGTGGTCCGGGCGCGGGCGCGGTGGGTGTTTCCGAACGGTTGAAGCCGTTCTTGCCGGTTCCGATGATCGAAAAGCGTGTCGATGGCCAATTCGGCTGGGTGCGCAAGAAAGATCGGCCGCTGTCGATCGGGCGTCTGACCACCTTCGCCGGCAACGCCGGCGTGCTGCTGCGCGCCTATGTCTACGCGCGCCTGCTCGGTCGCGAAGGCATGCCGCGCGTGGCCGAGTACGCCACGCTCAACGCCAATTATCTGATGAAGAGGTTGGCGGCCAAGGGTTTCGATCTGGCGTATCCGAACCGCCGCGCCAGCCACGAATTCATCGTCACCGTGGCGAAGCAGAAAAAAGAAAACGGAATCGCGGCGCTGGATTTTTCCAAGAGCCTGCTCGATCGCAATATCCACGCCCCGACCAATTATTTCCCGCTACTCGTCCCAGAGTGTCTGCTGATCGAGCCGACCGAAACCGAGGCGAAGGAAACCCTGGATGAATTCGTCGAGGTGATGGGCGAGTTGCTGAAACTCGCCGCTACAAATCCGCAGGCGATGAAGGATGCGCCGGTGACCACGCCGGTGCGCCGGCTCGACGACGTCAAGGCGGCCAAGGAACTCGATGTCGTGTGGAAGTCGGCGCATGCGCCGCACATCCACATGACGCCGGCAAAGCCCGTGACGGCCTGATCGCGTCGATTCGGCAGGGGGAAGCGATGCCAAGCACCGAGCCGCGTGGCCCGAAGCAGATCTACAAGGCACTGATCTGGTCGGCGCAAGGTTTGCGTGCGGGCTGGACTTTCGAGGCCTCGTTCCGGCTCGAAGTATACTTGTGCATTA
This sequence comes from Rudaea sp., assembly GCA_025451955.1. Taxonomy (GTDB): domain Bacteria; phylum Pseudomonadota; class Gammaproteobacteria; order Xanthomonadales; family Rhodanobacteraceae; genus Rudaea. The sequence goes on from JANWJJ010000103.1 coordinate 4,373, forward strand.
TTGTCATTCCGCTGGGCTTGTGGTTCGGCCACGGTGCGCTCGAAAAAGCGCTGCTGTGCGGCAGCCCGCTGCTGGTGCTGTCGGCGGAATTGCTCAATTCCGCGATCGAAGCGGTGGTCGACAAAGTCAGTCCGGAATTCCATGAACTCGCCGGCCGCGCCAAGGACATGGGCTCGGCCGCGGTGTTCCTGCTGATGCTCAATGTGCTGCTATGCTGGATCTTGGTGCTGTGGCAGCACATGCAATGAAATCCTGCGGAGTCGCGCGCGCGTGAACCTGCTCAATGGCGAGTTGTGGATCGCGCTGTTCACGTTGTCGACGCTGGAGATCGTGCTCGGCGTCGACAATCTCGTCTTCATTTCCATCGCCGTCGGCCGCCTGCCGCAGGAGTTGCGTTCGCGTGCCCGCCGCTTCGGCCTGATCCTGGCCTGTGGTACACGCATCCTGTTGTTGCTCGTGCTCGCGCATCTGGCGCGCATGGACGATAAACACCTGCCGTTGTTCGACATGTTCGGCCAGGTCATTTCGGTGCGCGATCTGATCATGATCGGTGGCGGCGTTTTCCTGCTGATCAAGGGCGCGATGGAAATCCACGACGCCATTTATATCGAGCCCGAGGCGCCAGTCGCAAACCAGACCGCGACCACCTTTCTCTGGGTGATTTCCCAGATCGCGATCATCGACATCGTGTTCTCGCTCGATTCGGTGATCACCGCGGTCGGCATGGTGCGCAATATCCCGGTCATGGTCGGCGCCATCATTCTGGCGGTGGCGGTGATGCTGTTCGCATCCGATCCGGTCGGCAACTTCATCGACCGCAACCCGACCATCCGCATGCTGGCGCTGGCTTTCATCATGCTGGTCGGTGCGGTGCTGCTGGGTGATGGCTTCGACGTTCACGTGCCACGCGGCTACATCTATTTTGCGATGGCGTTCTCGGCCGCTGTCGAGACGCTCAATCTGGCCGCCAAGCGCGAGAAGCGCAAACGTTACCAACGGCGGGCGGAAGACAGCAAACCTCCCCGCTGAAGCGTTGGGTTCGGCGGTTCGGCTACATCCACGGGTAATGCCACGCGCATCCATCGAATGCGCATTCCGTAGATCTGCCCTGAGTGGGCATCTATCTCCGAAGTCTGGGAAATGTTCGGTATTGCTGGCGAGCGACGTTTGTCTTGCTGGAGCCGCGCATCAGCGGATTTGTAATCGTTCCCGGAGATACGCAAATGCTGAAGCATCTCGTTATTGGCTTGGGCGCTCTGGCGCTCACGGCCGTCATGGTCAATCGGAATGCGTTCGCCAACGGCACGTTTACCGTTACGCTAGCTGACTACAATTCTGCTCAAGTTGCGCAGAACGGCGGCGTCGTGACCTATCCCACATACAGTACGATCAACGGCACTTTCTACAACGCAGCTTACACTTTAACTGCCGGTACGAAACTCGAAGCTGGTTCATATCTCACCCTCACGCTGCCAGCCGGTTTCACATTTAACACCAATCCTTCACTCTACTTTTTCCAGTTTGGCAGTTATGCCTACCCGGTTTCGGGTGGCGTCAACTACCAATATGCAACTTATCAGGTCTCGACTGCTGCTACGAATACGGCAGACACTGTAATTATCTACCCGCCCTTCAGTGTCAATGCGGGGGCAGCTCTTGCGAGTCAATTTGGTGGCAATCCTCTGCCATTGAGCATTCAGGCGACCGGAAACACGACGCCCGGCAATAACGATCCCAGTCCTGTTTCGCAGCCGGCTTTCACCCATGCCGTAGGATCGTTGCCGGATACGATTACGCCGGGTGGTGGCCAGATCACTCTCGCAAACCCGTATTACGGCGATCAGTTCGTTGCCTCGGGCAACACCACGATAGGTTCGGGGTTCGTCGCCACGTTTTCGATCGTTACCGAGACGCAAGATCCCTTCAACAGCAACGCTACGGTACTGACCCCGGCCGGCACACTCAACGCACTTGCGCCAAGCGATACCACAAACATTACCGTCGAAGGCTACTTCAACGGGATTGGTCTTGCTTATGCCGATACCACCACGGGCGTGCCTTGCCAAAACGTAATTCCGGCTGGCGCGGTTTCCGGTACGGTAACCAATAGCTCGATCACCTTTTCGGGAGTCCTGATCAATACGCCGGTGCAGATTTGCATCATCCCCTTCGGCGTGATGTGGGCAAGCAATCAGCCTTATGTTTTCACTTATTCCGCGGGGGGCGGGGTCACCGACTACTTTGGTGGTTTGGCCCAAACCACCGCCAACAATTTCTATACTTATGCGGCGGCGTCAACAACGGTCGTTGAAGTGCTGGCAGGCTCGCCGCAAAAGACGACGGTCAACTCGGGGTTCTGCACGCCGTTTGGCGTGAAGGTTTACGATAGTTCCACCAACTACCCGCTGGCGGGTATCGACGTGATCTTTGAAGCGCCTTATATCTATGGCGGAACCTATCCCGGCGGTCAGTTCAATGGCGGCTATTACAATAATTCGATCTATGTGGGCACCGATGCCAACGGTATGGCGGCCGCACCGGCATTCGTCGCAAATTCGACTGCCGGCATCTATGAGGTTACGGCAAACGTCGGGACGGCCCAGGGAGTCTTTGGTCTCACCAATGAACCGGGAGTAAGCGACCAGATCTTCTGTAACGGCTTCGAATATTAGCCCGCTGGGTCGCCCGTTCTGGAGATCAACAAAACCGCCACCGGCCTGTATGATGCGGTAAGTCTGGCGGGTTCACTTCGGGAGAAACTTCCATGTACATTCAGCGTATCGTTCTGATTCTGCTCGCGGCCTGCCTGCTTGGCGGCTGCGGCTACAACTCGATCCAGTCCAAGGATGAGGCAGTCAAGGCCGCCTGGTCGGAAGTGGTCAATCAGTACCAGCGCCGTGCTGATCTGGTGCCGAACCTGGTCAATACGGTGAAAGGTTACGCGACACATGAGGAAGAAGTGTTCACCAAGGTTGCCGAAGCGCGTGCTTCCGTCGGCAAGGTCACGATCACGGCCGACGATCTTGGCGACGCGGCGAAGATGCAGCAGTTCCAGGCGGCGCAGGGCCAACTTTCCAGCGCGCTGTCGCGGCTGATGGCGGTGTCGGAGAACTATCCGACGCTGAAGGCCGACGGCCTGTTCCAGAATCTGCAAGCGCAACTGGAAGGCACCGAGAACCGCATCGCGGTGGCGCGCAACCGCTTCATCACCGCCGTGCAGGATTACAACACCTTTGTGCGCAGCTTCCCGCAGAATCTCACCGCCAAGATGTTCGGCTACGGCGAGAAGGCCAATTTCACGGTTGAGAACGAAAAGGCGATTTCGACCGCGCCCACGGTGGATTTCAACAAGCCCGCGCCGGCGCCGGCCAAGCCCTGAGCGAGTCCGCGCGTGCACGCTACGCGTCGTTTGACCGCGTTGATCGCTGGCGTCGCATTGACGCTGGCGGTCGCGTCCGTGTCGGCAGCCGATGATCTGGTGGCGATACCGCCGTTCGGGCCGCGCGTTACCGATTTGACCCAGACGCTGACGCCGCCGCAGGTGCAGACCTTGACGGACGAATTGATGGCGCTGGAAAAAAGCAAGGGCTCGCGCATCGCCATCCTGATGCTGCCGAGCACGAAACCCGAGGACATCGCGCAATACAGCATCCGCGTCACCGACGCATGGAAACTGGCGCGCAGCGACAAGCAGGCGCAGGACGGTGTACTGCTGACCGTGGCCAAGGACGATCATCGCGTGCGCATCGACGTGGGCCGCGATCTGGAAGGTGCGATTCCCGACGCGGCGAATGCGCGCATCATTCGCGAATACATCACGCCGAAATTTCGCAGCGGCGATTTTTACGGCGGCATCCACGATGCGATCGGCGCGTTGACGCAATTGATCGACGGCGAATCCTTGCCGCCGCCGTTGACCACAGACAACGCGAGCAATACCGGGCATAACAGCGTATTCGACACCTTGCTCACGGCGTTGTTCATTGGCTTCTGGGCGCGCGCCTTCTTCGGCTGGATGCCCTCCGCGCCACGCGCCGGATTGGTCGGTGTCGTGAGCGGCGGTCTGGCGTGGTTGCTCAGCGGCTTGTTGCCGCTGGGCATCGGCGTTGGCGTATGCGGATTGCTTCTTGGCTGGCTCGGCGGCAGTGGCGGCGGATTCGCCGGTCGCGGTGGTTCTGGCGGCTGGATGGGCGGCGGAGGATTCGGTGGGGGTGGCGGAGGCGGTGGTTTCAGTGGCGGCTTCAGCGGCGGCTCGATGGGTGGATTTTCTGGCGGCGGCGCATCGGGGAGCTGGTGATGAAGCTCTCCAAAGAAACTACTGTGCTCATCGCTCGCGACGTTTTTGAGATAGCTTCATGAACCTCGCGAGAATCTTCTGTCACCTGATCGCCGAAGGCAGCGCGCACCGGCATTTTCCATCGCGCGTGCTCGATGCCATCCAGAAGGCAACGGCGGCCGGCGAGCTTCGGCACAAGGAACAAGTCTGCTTTGCCGTCGAAGGCGCGTTGCCGTTGCGCGAACTTTGGCGTGGCCGCACGCCGCGGCAGCGCGCGCACGAAGTCTTTGCGCATCTGCGCGTCTGGGATACCGCGCACAACAGCGGTGTGCTGATCTACGTGCTGCTGGCCGATCGCGCGATCGAAATCGTCGCTGACCGCGGCATCGCCGCCAAGGTCGCCGAATCCGAATGGGAATCCATTTGTACACAAATCCAGCAACGCTTCGCTGCCGGTGAATTCGAGCGCGGCGCCGTCGAGGGCGTCACCGCAGTTAGCGATATCCTCGCCAAGCACTTTCCCGTCGACGGCACGCCAAGCGCGAATGAGTTGCCGGATCGGCCGGTGCTGCTTTAGGTGCCCAGCACTTCAGCGACTTTCCTCGCATCGCCGATGGGTGGCTCGCAGTGCGTGCCTCGGCACAGGTAGGCAACGCCGCCCGGAGTATATTTTTGCGCATCAAGCACGCCAGGCAAGACGCCGCTCTGCCTCGGGATGAAATAAATGTCGGCCTGTTGTGGCCGCACTTCAGCCAGAGCCGCGTGCCACTTCTGTGTTTCGGTGTCGTCGGCGACACGAATGGCCACATGCGCGCGCGGATGCAACCAATCGTTCAGCGCACGCAACAGGCTCGCGCAGGCCAGTGGCATCTGCTGCATGCTGGAATACGCGGCGCGCAGTGTGCGTTCGGCGGCATCCAGATAGCGCGTCTCGCCGATGAGATGTCCCAGGCGCAGCAAGGCGCGGGCGGCGATGCCGTTGCCTGAGGGTATGGCTTCGTCCGCCCACGGTTTGGGGCGTTGGATCAGGGTTTCGTGATCGTTCGCGGTGAACCAGAATCCGCCGCGTGCGCGATCCTCGAAACGATCGAGCAAAGCATCAGCTAGTGCGATGGCCCAGGCAAGGTCGCGAGCGTTCCAGCGGCATTGCAGGCATTCGAGCAAGGCATCGAGCAGGAAGGCGTAGTCGTCCAGATACGCCGGCAGCTTTGTCGCATCGCCGGCGACGCTTGCGTACAGCCGGTCGTCGCGCCATGCGACATTGTATAAAAAGTCCAACGCATTGTCGGCCAGACCCATCAACACCGGCGCGCCTAGCCAGCGCGAGGCCTTGGCAATGCCGGCAATCATCAAGGCATTCCACGATGTGAGAATCTTGTCGTCGAGTCCCGGTCGAACGCGTTCGCTGCGTGCGGTAAACAGTTTCGTGCGCGCCCGCTGCAGGCGCGCGCCGGTTTCCTCCTGCGCGATGCCGAGGCTTCGGGCGACATCTTCAAGTGCCACGGCAACGATCGGATTCCACGCAACATGCTCAAAGTTGGGCGGCCGATCGAAACCGTAGTGGAGGTCGGTGACCGCCAATTCTTCCGGCGTCAGCAGGGCGTGCACTTCGTCGCGCTGCCAGACATAGAACTTGCCTTCGACGTGTTCGGAGTCGGCATCCAGCGCGCTGTAGAAACCACCCGACGGTGCCGTCATCTCGCGCAGCAGCCAGGCGAGGATGTTGTGCGCAACGTTCGGCATGTCGCCTTGCACGTACAACGGCAGCAGTTGCGCGTTGTCGTACAGCATCTTCTCGAAGTGCGGAATTTCCCAGCGTTCGTCCACGCTGTAGCGGCAGAAGCCACCGCCAATCTGGTCGTGGATGCCGCCGGCGGCCATGCGGGTCAGGGTCAGTTCGACCTGTTCCGGTTTTCCAAGGTCCAGCAGCAGTTCCATTTCCGGGCAATGCGGAAACTTCGGTGCGCCGACATGACCGCCGTGGACCGGATCAAAGTTCTGTCGGCTTTGCTCCAGCGCGGCGTGTATCGGCGCACCGGTCAGCTCTGCGGTGGTCGCCGTTTCGCCGCTGACCTGGTCGGCAAGGAACTCGGCCAGCGCCGCATTCTGCGATCGGACTTCGCCGCGGCGCTGATCCCAGAACGCGCGCACCTGTCGCAACACATGCACGAATGGTGGCATGCCGTAGCGTGGGTCTTTCGGAAAATAGGTGCCGGCATAGAACGCCAGATGATCGTCGGGAGTCAGGAACACGGTCAGCGGCCAGCCGCCGCCGCGGCGGGTCAGGGCTTGATGCGCAAGCTGATAAATCTTGTCCAGATCAGGACGTTCCTCACGGTCCACTTTTATATTGATATACAAATCGTTCATCACCGCGGCCGTGGCGGCGTCCTCGAAGCTCTCGTGCGCCATCACGTGGCACCAATGGCAGGCGCTGTAACCGATCGACAACAGAATGGGTTTGTTCTGCGCGCGCGCTTGCGCGAGAGCTTCATTGCACCACGGCCACCAGTCGACGGGATTGTCGGCGTGCTGGCGCAGGTAGGGACTGGTTTCGGTGGCGAGGCGATTGGGCATGAGCCAAGCGTAGCGCGAAAACGAAACGCCCGGCGTGGGGCCGGGCGTTTGTTCTTGCAGAACTTGAAGTCGCGACAATCAGTTCGCGACCGGCGCTCCCGGCCCGAGGTACTTGAGCAAGAAGGCTTCAGTCATGGTGTAGCGATCGACGTTGTTCTGCTCCTTGAAGAAACCGTGGCCTTCCTTGGGCCGGGCCATGTATTCGAACGGTTTGCCGGCTTTCTGCAGCGCGTCGCGCATTTCCTTCGCATTTTGGATCGGTACGCGCGGATCGTCTTCGCCGTGAACGATCAGCACCGGCACGTTGAATTTGTCGACGTGGTCGATGGCGGAATTGGCCTCGATGTATTTCGGATCGTCCATGCCCCAGGCTTCGCGCAGGAAGTTGCGGCCCGAGCGCGATTTGCGTGTATCGCTACGGTTGGCTTGTACGCGGATATCGGATACGCCGGCGATGGCGACCGAGCACTTGAACGTGCCCTGTGGCGCGTACACCGGCTGGAAGTAAGCGGTGTAGCCGCCATAGCTGGCGCCGTAGATGCATACGCGATTCTTGTCCACGTAGCCCTGATCTTCAGCCCACTTCAGGCCGTCGAGCATGTCCTGCATCATGCCGGTGCCCATTTGCAGTTTGCCGGAATCCTCGAAGTTCTTGCCGCGTCCGCCGGAACCGCGATAATTGACCTGGACCACGGCATAGCCGCGCGTGGCCAGCCATTGCGCTTCCATCGCTTCCCAGGTCAAGCCAACGGCCCACGCATCCTGTGGACCCATCGGGCCGCCGTGGGCGATGAAGACGGTGGGTAGATTCTTTTCCACGCGATGCGGCGGCAGGGTGATGTAGCCACCAAGCCCGGTGCCGCTGGACGCCTTGAACCAGAACGGCTTGCGCTCGGCAAGCTGATCGGACTTCATCCACGGCATCACTTGATACAGCGGCCGCAGATTATTCGTTTTGCTGTCGAACAGGGCGTAGGTGCCGGGATCGCGGTCGCTGGCTGCGCCAACAATGATCTGCGACCCGTCCTGGCTCATGTCAGAGAAAGTTACGGTGTGGTCGGAGAATTTCGCATTCAGCGATTTCAACGCGGCGGCATATTGATTGTCTTCGAAATAGGTAAAGACCGGCTTGCCGTCGGATGCAACGGCCGCGAATGGCGTGTGCGGTGCGGGAGTCCAGAAGACACGCGCGATGCTCACTCGTGGATTCGAGGCCAGCACCTTGCGGTCGCTGCCGTCGAGATTGCTGACGGCGAATTCATCCGGGCCGCCCGTCGGATTGCCGAGCGAATAGAGGTGTTTGCCGTCGGGACTGATCGCTTGGGGCTCGAAATGCTTGCCGACCGTGCTGGTCGGCAGCTCCTTCCAGTCCTGATCCACGCCGGCACGGTAAAAGGTGTGTTCCTTGAGATCGTTGTCTTCGCCGTAGGCGTAGCGCGCGATGCCATCATGCACGACGAAGGCGTAGCCGTCGGCGTTGATCGAACCGATCTCGGTCGCATTGCCGCTCATCGAATCCACGTCGAAAATCAGGGTCTTGTTGGCCTGTGCATCCTGGCCACCACTCTCGGGAGCCGGGTAGACGGTCAGGTAAAAGTGTCCATTGGCGCGATCTGGACGGCCACTGATGCTGCCGAAGCCGACGGGCAGTTGCAGGAGATGGGTCGATCCCAGACCCGAACCGCGTGACGTGTCGCTATAAAGCAGACGCTTGTGTTTGCCATCGATATCCACGGCGAGAATGTCGCCGGTGGCACGCGGAGCTTCGGCAAATCCGGTTTCCTTGCCGGTAGCCAGAACCAGGCGGTGGTTATCGACCCAGGTGATGTCGATCGGCAGAAACTTGGCGACCATGTCCAGACGGCTGACGTATTTCAAATCCGGCAGATGCAGCACGGCCAGTTGATGGGTGTCTTCGCCATTGGCGGTGTTGTGTACGGACAGGGCAATGTACTTGCCGTCGGGCGAAATCGCCGGTGCGCCCAGCGGCGGGTGCTTGGCGAAATCGATATCCGGAACCGCGCTGACCTGCGGCAGCATTTGTGGTTTGGCCTCGTCGGCGCAAGCGATATGCAGCGCGCCGAGCAAGGCGGCGGCTACGATCAGGCGATGGATTGCGGGCTTCATGACTTCAGGGACTCCCCGGCTGGCGAAACGCGAATTATGCCATCATCGGGCGCGATTTGGCGGATATGCCGTACCATTCGACTACCTCGCGAAAAGGAAGACCCCGTGGCCGACGAAACCGCCTATCCCGCCCTGTATCTGAAACGCGGCGAGGACGCGCGCCTGCGGGCCGGCCATTGCTGGGTGTTCTCCAACGAAGTGGACGTCAAGCGTTCGCCGCTGACGGGTTTTGCGCCCGGCGAGGCTTGCGTGATCGCTGATACGCACGCCAAGCCGATCGGGGTCGGCTACGTCAATCCGAATTCGCTGATCGCCGCGCGTCTGGTGCAACGCGGGATCGCGCACGCGCTGGATCGCTCGCTGATCGTGCACAAACTCAATGTCGCGCTGGGTCTGCGCGAACGCTTGTATGCCGAACCGTACTATCGACTGGTGTTCGGCGAATCCGACGGTTTGCCGGGATTGACCCTGGATCGTTTCGGCGACGTCATCGTCGGCCAGACCACGACGGCCGGCATGGAGCGGATGAAGGACGACATCGCCGCCGCTGTGGTCAAGATCGTCAAGCCCGCAGCCATTGTCTGGAAAAACGATACCGGCATCCGCGCGATGGAAGGATTGCCGAACTACGCCGACATCGGCTATGGCGCATTGACCGCGCCGGTCGTTGCGCGCGAAGGCGGTCTGGAATTTCAGATCGACCCGATCGGTGGCCAGAAAACCGGCTGGTTCTACGATCAGCGCAGCAACCGCGACCAGCTTGCCGCTTACGTTTCCGGCAAGCGCGTGCTCGACGTATTCAGTTATCTCGGCGCCTGGGGCCTGCGTGCGGTGGCGTTCGGCGCGAGCGAAGTCGTGTGCGTGGATGCCTCGGCCAGCGCCGTCGAGGCGATTACGCGCAATGCCGAACTCAACGGATTGACGCCGCGAGTGCGTGCGGTCAAGGCCGATGCCTTCGAATATCTGAAAGGACTGCGCGAGGCGCGCGAACATTTCGATGTGGTGATTCTCGATCCGCCGGCCTTCGTCAAGCGCAAGAAGGATTTCGCCGAAGGCCGGATCGCGTATCGACGCATCAACGAAATGGCGATGCAAATTCTCGCCAAGGACGGCATCCTCATCACCTGTTCGTGTTCGTACCATATGCCGCGCACCGCCTTGCTCGACGCGATCCAGCAAGGCGCGCGCCATCTGGATCGCAATGTGCAGGTGCTGTCGCAGTTGCAACAGGCCTCGGATCACCCGGTGCATCCGGCGATTCCCGAGACGGATTACCTCAAGGGATTCATTTGCCGGGTATTGCCGGCATAATTGCGCTTGGACTCGATCCTGGAACGGTGCTTTGCCGTAATCCAGGCCGGTTTTTCACCAGCTACCGATTGAAAGTATAAAAATGCCTTATTTCCACAATATCGACCCGGTCGCTTTTTCTCTCGGCCCGATCGCCGTGCACTGGTACGGCATCATGTACTTGCTCGGCTTTCTCGGCGGCTGGTGGCTGGGCAATCGCCGCCGTGCGCAGGGCCGGCTGCCGGTGAGTTACGAAGCGTTCTCGGATCTGGCGTTCTACGCGATGCTGGGCGTGATTGTCGGCGGTCGCATCTGGTACATGCTGTCGTATGTTTCGCTGGACTGGATCGTGCGCGATCCGCTGGCGCTGTTCCGCGTCTGGGACGGCGGCATGTCCTTCCACGGCGGTCTGCTCGGCGTGCTCGCCGCGGGCTGGTGGTGGTCGCGACGCCACAAAATCCACTTTTTCGACACGATTGATTTCGTCGCGCCGCTGGTGCCGATCGGACTCGGCTTGGGTCGGCTCGGCAACTTCATCAACGGCGAATTGTGGGGAAAGTATACCGACCTGTCCTGGGGCGTGATCTTTCCGCGCGCACTGGATGCGCTGGGAAAATCGCGCGACGAGTTGTATCAGATGTATCTGGCCGGAAAACTCAACCACGAGGCGCGGCATCCCTCGCAGCTCTACGAATTCGCACTCGAAGGCGTGGTCATGTTCGTGGCGTTGTGGTTGTATTCGCGCAAGCCGCGGCCGCGCTATGCCGTATCCGGCCTGTTCGCGCTGATGTACGGTGTGTTCCGCTTCGCCGTCGAATTCGTGCGCATGCCGGACGAGCAACTCGGCTATCTCGCCTGGGGCTGGCTGACGATGGGACAGGTGCAGTCGGTGCCGCTGATTTTGATCGGCCTGTACCTCTTGTGGCGGTCGCGGCGCGCGCCGACCTTGATACCGGTCGAGAAAGCCGTCATCCCGGCAGGGAATGCCGGGATCCAGAACACACGGACGTGATTTCAAAACTCATCAAAGGCTGCCATCCTTGGCGACTGGATTCCCCTCAGCCCGCTGTCGCGGGCTTTCGACCCTGCCGTAATGACAATTCACAATGAAACAATACCTGGACCTGCTGCGCCACGTTCTCGATCACGGCGCGGACAAGAACGATCGCACCGGCACCGGTACCCTGTCGGTGTTCGGCTGGCAGATGCGCTTTGATCTCGCCGACGGTTTTCCCTTGGTCACGACGAAGAAACTGCACACTAAATCCATCGTCCACGAACTGCTGTGGTTTCTGCGCGGCGAAACGAATATCCGTTACTTGAAAGAAAATGGTGTCGGCATCTGGGACGAATGGGCCGATGCGAATGGCGAGCTCGGTCCGGTCTACGGCAAGCAGTGGCGATCCTGGGTCGGCGCGGATGGCAAGGTCATCGATCAGATCGCGTGGCTGATCGACGAAATCAAGCGCAATCCCAATTCGCGCCGGCTTGTGGTCAGCGCATGGAATGTCGCCGACTTGCCGAAGATGGCGCTGCAACCGTGTCACGCGCTGTTTCAGTTTCACGTCGCCAACGGACGCCTGTCGTGCCAGTTGTACCAGCGTTCGGCGGATATTTTTCTCGGCGTGCCGTTCAACATCGCCAGCTACGCCTTGCTTACACACATGGTCGCGCAGGTTTGTGACCTGCAAACCGGCGATTTCGTGCATACGCTGGGAGATGCGCATTTGTATAAAAATCATCTAGACCAGGCGCGTACGCAACTCGCGCGGGAACCTCTGTCGTTGTCGCAGTTGAAATTGAATCCTGACGTGCTTTCGATTTTCGATTTCCGCTACGAAGATATCGCGATCGAGAATTACCAATCACACGCGGCGATCAAGGCGCCGATTGCGGTCTAGCGCCATGTTCCGGCCGAATGTCGATTACTCTCCGTGGTGCGACCGTCTGCGTGCGCATGGCCGCGTGCAGATTACGAACATACTCGATGACGAATACCTGGATCGATTCTACGCGGCACTCGCCAAGGAGACCGAATGGGGACTGGCATACCAGGCCGGTGCCGAAGCCAAACGCATCGATCATGTCGAATATGCCGCGCTCGACGAAACTCGACGTGCGCAGTTCGTCGCGGATGTGGCGCGTCAGGCGCGCGGCCAATACGCTTATGCCTACGAGAATTACAGCATGCTTGGACGCTATCTGGATGAGGCTCGCTCCGAGCATCTGCTGCGCCAGCTTGTCGACGTGTTCCATTACGAGCCGATTCTTGATTTCATCCGCCAACTGACCGGCGACCCGGCGATCGCGCGGGTGCGGATTCAAGCGACACGTTACCGTGCGGGACATTTCCTGCGTCGTCACGACGACACCGGCTACGACGATCAGCATCGTCGCTTTGCGTTCGTGTTCAATCTAAGCCGTGGCTGGCAAGCCGACTGGGGCGGTCTGTTGCAATTTCTCGGCGCGGACGGTCGCGTCGTCGATACCTTCGTGCCGCATTACAATTCGCTGTCGCTGTTCAAGGTGCCGCAGCTGCACTGCGTCTCGCAGGTAGCGGCATGGGCTGAAGCGCCGCGCTATGCCTTGACCGGCTGGTTCATGACGTGAGCGAGGCTGCGCGCATTGCGCTCATCGCCGCGCTCGACCGCAACCACGCCATCGGCCGTGGCGGCGCGATGCCGTGGCATTTGCCGGATGATCTGAAGCGCTTCAAGGCGCTTACGCTGGACAAGACGGTGCTGATGGGGCGCAAGACGGCGCTGGCGATTGGCAAGTCGCTGCCGGGGCGGCGCAATCTGGTATTGACGCGCAGCGGTGCGGCGCCGTTCGCCGGACAGGAAGCCATCGCGTCAATCGATGCGGCGATCGCACTGGCGCGTGGAGAAGAACTGATGGTTATCGGTGGCGGCGAGGTCTACGCGCTTGCACTGCCGCAGGCAACGCGCTTGCATCTGACCCGGATCGATGCGGCAGTCGAAAACGCGGACGCATTTTTCCCGTCGTTCGATGCCGCCGACTGGATCGAAACCCGACGTCAGCAGCATCCCACCGACGCCCGTCACGAGTATACGTTTGACTTTGTGGATTATGTCCGACGCACGGCGGTCGAGGTTCAGGCGTCGGCGTAATCCGCCGACAAGGTGGCGTCGTTGTCGCGCGCCGATCCGCGCCAGTTCGCCGCGAGCGTGATCAGCGCGGCCACGGCGATATTCGCCGCCAGCGCAATCAGGCCAATATATACTTTCCCCAGTCCGGGCAGGGGATACACCGGCTTGACCCCTTCGATCCAGCTCAGCGCCGTACCCAGTGCCATGCCGACGGCCCAGCCGGCGAGCAGGCCGTTGGCGCGGAACCAGCGCGTGAACAGGCCGATCGCGATGGCGGGAAACACCTGCAGCATCCAGATGCCGCCGAGCAATTGCAGGTTGATCGCGTATTCCAGCGGCAAGAACACGACGAAGGCCAGCGCGCCGAATTTCACGACCAGCGACGTGACCTTGGCCACAGTCGATTCCTGTTTCGCGGTCATGTTGCCGTTGACATACGGCCGCCAGATATTGCGCGTGACCAGGTTCGCGGCGCCGATCGACATGATCGCCGCCGGCACCAGCGCGCCGAGCGCGATCGCGGCAAAACAGAAACCGGCGAACCATTCCGGAAAACTTTGCAGGATCAGTGCCGGAATCACGGCCGTACCTTTCGCCGGCACGTGCGCGGCGATAGCCATGTAGCCCATCAAGGCGATCAGGCCGAGCATGACGCTGTACGCCGGCAGCAGCATGGCGTTGCGCCGGATCGTGTTCGGGCTGGAGGCGGCCAGCGCGCCGGTGACGGCATGCGGATACATGAACAAGGCGAATGCCGAGCCGAATGCAAGGCTGGCGAACGCCATCGCCTGGCCGGGCTGCAACAGGATGCCGGTTGCGCCGCCCTTGGCCGCGAACGCGCGTTCGGCGGCCGCGAAAATCGCACCGTAGCCGCCGAGCTGCGCCGGGATGATCACGACCGCGGCGATCACGAAGATGTAGATCATCGCGTCCTTGACGAAGGCGATCATTGCCGGCGCGCGCAGTCCACTTGTATAGGTGTATACGGCAAGCACGACGAAGGCGACGATCAGCGCCATCTCTGCGCCCTGACGCACGCCGCCGAAACCCATCGCCTCGAACACCACCTGCATGCCGACCAGTTGCAGCGCGATGTAGGGCATCGTCGCCAGCACGCCGGTCAGTGCCACGGCCAGTGCCAGCCAGTGGCTGCCGTAGCGGCCATGGGTGAAATCGGCAGCGGTCAGATAATCGTGGCGCCGGCACACATTCCACAGGCGCGGCATCACCGCGAAAAACAGTGGGAAGGCAATGATGGTGTACGGCATGGCGAAAAAGCCGTAGGCACCGACCGCAAACACCAGCGCCGGCACCGCGATCACCGTGTACGCGGTATACATGTCGCCGCCGAGCAGGAACCAAGTGATGATCGTGCCGAAGCGGCGTCCGCCGAGCCCCCATTCGTGCAGATGATTCAAGTCCGCCTTCTTCCAGTGCGTGGCGACAAAGCCGAGTACCGTTACCAGCGCGAAGAAGAACGCGAACACGCCCCAGGCGATCCAATGCACCGAGGTGTTCATCGCTGCCGTCCCCGATAAACGATCCAGATCAGCGGCGGCAGCAGGA
>JANWJJ010000104.1 GCA_025451955.1 Rudaea sp.
GAAAACGTGCAGGACGTGCCGATCAGCATGGACGTACTCAGTTCCGACACGTTGCAACAGATGAACGTCAAGGATCTGGACGATTACGTCAAACTGCTGCCGAGCGTGGCGATCCAGAATCTGTATCTCGGATTCAGCCAGGTCTACATGCGCGGCGTGGCCAGCGGCAGTAACGGCAACCATTCCGGCCCGCTGCCGAGCGTGGGCATGTATCTGGACGAGGAGCCGATCACCACGATCCAGGGCGCGCTCGACGTAAACATCTACGATGTCCAACGGGTGGAGGCCTTGGCCGGCCCGCAAGGCACGCTGTACGGCGCCAGCTCCGAATCCGGCACCATCCGCATTATCACCAACAAGCCCGATCCGTCGGCCTATTCGGCCAGCGTCAGCGTCGAGGCCAATGCGGTGGACAACGGTGGCGTGGGTTACGTGACCCAGGGTTACGTCAATCTGCCGATTTCATCCAGCTCGGCACTGCGCCTGGTCGGCTGGAGCAAGACCGACGCCGGCTACATCGATAACGTCTACGGCACGCGCACGTATCCGACCTCGGGCATCACCGTCAACAACGCCGACCGCGTCAAGAGCAACTACAACGACGCCGATACGCGCGGTGCGCGCGCGGCGTTGAAGATCGATCTCGACGATAATTGGTCAATCATGCCCACGCTGATGGGCCAGACCCAGCACGCCAACGGCATCAATGCGTTCGATCCGCATGTGGGCGATCTGGAAGTCAGCCACTTCTATCCGGAAAACTTCGACGATCGCTGGGTGCAGGCGGCATTGACGGTCAAGGGCAAGATCGGCAATTTCGATCTGGTCTACACCGTTGCACACCTGAATCGCGACGATCATTACAACCAGGACTACAGCGACTATTCGTTCTGGTACGACACCCTGCACGGTTACGGCAGCTATATCCACGACAACAACGGCAACTTGATCAATCCGGCACAGCACATCCTCGGCATCGACAAGTATCGCAAGACCAGCAACGAGCTGCGCATCTCCTCGCCGCAGGAAAACCGCTTGCGCTTCGTCGCCGGCGTGTTCGACGAACGCCAGTCGCACGATATCAACCAGCAATACATCATCGATGGACTGGGTTCAGATCTTTCCGTCACCGGCTGGCCGAATACGCTGTGGCTGACCCAGCAACTGCGCAAGGACAACGACTCGGCCGTGTTCGGCGAGGTCAATTACGACCTCACCGACAAACTCACCGCCACGCTCGGCGGCCGCTACTACCATACGGATAACGGGTTGAAAGGTTTCTATGGCTTCGCGACGGGCTACAGCGCGTCCGAGGGTGAAGGCACCTGCTTTACTCCGAGGACGCCGTTCGAAGGCGCGCCGTGCATGGACTTGAACAAGGACACCAAAGAAAGCGGCTCGCTCGGCAAGGCCAATCTCACCTACAAGATCGATGCGGACAAGATGATCTACGCGACCTGGTCGCAAGGTTTCCGCCCGGGCGGCATCAACCGCCGCGGTTCGCTGCCGCCGTACAAATCCGACCAACTGGATAATTACGAATTCGGCTGGA
The DNA here is from genome assembly GCA_025451955.1 of Rudaea sp. Taxonomy (GTDB): domain Bacteria; phylum Pseudomonadota; class Gammaproteobacteria; order Xanthomonadales; family Rhodanobacteraceae; genus Rudaea. The sequence goes on from JANWJJ010000104.1 coordinate 1,553, forward strand.
AGACCGAATGGCTGAATCGACATCTGTTGTGGAATGGCGCGGTGTTCCAGGAAAAGTGGAAGGATTTCCAGTTCTCCCTGCTCGGTCAGAACGGTCTGACCGAAATCAGGAACGCCAATCAGGCGCAAATCCGCGGCCTGGAAACCAGTCTGGGCTGGGCGGCGACGTACAATCTGACCTTGTCGGCCGGCATCTCGGTGTATCACTCGGAGCTGACCCAGAACTACTGCGGCTTCACCGATGCCGCCGGCAATCCGGTGACCGACTGCGCCGATCCGCAGGCGCCGAAGGGAACGCGCTTGCCGCTCACGGCGCGTGAGAAGGGCAATATCACCGCGCGTTACAGCTTCGATTTCCGCGGCCTCGAAAGCTACTGGCAGGTCGCTGGTTTCTTCGAGGGCCGGCGCAGCACGGATTTGCGTCTGAAAGAGAATGCGATTATCGGCGACATGCCCGGCTACGGCACGGTGGATTTGTCGGCAGGCTTCAAGAAAGACCTGTGGTCGTTCGACGTCTATCTGAAAAATGCTTTCGACAACCGTGGACAATTGGCACGTTATTCCGAATGTGCCACCGACGTGTGCGGTGCGCAAACCTACATCGTGCCGGTGCAACCGCGCACGGTCGGTGTGCGCATCACCCGCGATTTCTAAAGGCCGGATTGCGCGCTGCACCGTCTGCATCTGCGGACGGCGCAGCGCGCCACTCGAACTCCACGCCTCGTTCCCCCGACTGACGACGCTGCTCGGCAGTCGGCGCGCACGCAATCAAGCCGCCAGCCCTTGCATCCCGGCGCTTCGCCCGCATACTGCATCGCAAGGATTTTTCCGGTTCGCAATCCATGCCCATCTACGAATTCCAATGCAGTACCTGCGGCACGCATTTCGATCGCCTGCAAAAACTTTCCGATCCCGATCCGGATAAATGCCCCGAATGTGACAAGCCGACGATCAAGCGCTGCCTGACTGCGCCCTCGTTTCGTCTGGCCGGCAGTGGCTGGTACGAAACCGATTTCAAAAAGGACGGCGAGAAGAAACACAATCTCGCGGGCAAGGACGAGGCGGCCAAGTCGAAGTCGGAGGTGAAGCCTGATTCGAAATCCGATGTCGCCAAACCTGCAGCGGCGGAAACGAAACCTGCAACCGAATCCAAGGTCGCGCCAGCGCCAAAATCCGTCGCCGCCAAGACGGGCGATTCGGTCTGAACGATTCAATTTGAATCGGCAATAAACGCCCTGTGCGCCGCAGCACGCCAAATCGCCGTCGGCGCGATACACTCGAAGCCGCAGTCCAAACGATAAGGAGACTTGGCATGTCGATACGACCGATTGCGCTATTTGCATTGCTTGTCCTGTACGCGTTGCCGTTTGCGCGTGCGCACGCGCAGGATCCTCGCTATGGCAACGGCCCGGGCTATGGCGGCGGCTACGGCGATGCTGTGGATTGCAAGAGCAGTGGCTACAATTTACAGCGCTGTCCGGTGCCTTGGCGCGATGCGCAGCTAGTGCGTCAGCTTTCGGATACCCCGTGTCGGCGCGGCCAGAACTGGGGCTTCGATCGCCAGGGTTTGTGGGTCGATCGCGGTTGCGGCGGACGTTTCGTTGCCGCCGATGGTCGCGGTCATGGCCCCGGTTATGGCGGCGGCGGCGACTGGCGTCCGGGTGCCGGTTGGAATCATCGCTTCGACGTCAGCTGCAGCAGCCCGCAGTACCAGCGCTATTTCTGTCAGGTCGATGCGGGCGGTGACGGGCGCATCTATCTGTCACGCCAGACGTCCAAGTCGGCCTGCATCGAAGGCCGTACCTGGGGCTGGAATCGTGCCGGAATCTGGGTCGATCAAGGCTGCGCCGGCGTTTTCACCGTGGATCGGCGCTGGAGATAGTTTTTGCCATCATCCAAGATGGCGAAAATCAAGAAGCGGTCATCCATGACCGCACTTTTCAACAAAACACCCGCCGCTTTGGCGGGTGTTTTGTTTGCAGCGCAACAAAATCCTTCGTAGGATGCACGGCCTTGGCTTTACGCGGGTTCGTCCGCGGAAGTCAAAAACCGGCCGCCCGTGGCCGGGCTTTTCAATTTTCCGGAGTTGCAACGCATGCGTTCTCATTATTGCGGTCTCGTCGATGAGACCCTGGTCGGCCACGATGTCGTTCTTTGCGGCTGGGCCGACACCCGTCGCGATCACGGCGGCGTGATCTTCATCGATCTGCGCGATCACGAGGGCATCGTCCAGGTGGTGATCGAGCCGGACAACGCGGCCGCTTTCACCAGCGCCGAGCACGTGCGTTACGAGTATTGTTTGCGCATTTGTGGAAAAGTGCGCAGCCGTCCGGCCAGCCAGATCAACGAGCGTTTGCGCACCGGCAAGATCGAAGTCGTCGCCGCTACCGTTGAGGTACTCAACGCCGCTGCGCCTTTGCCCTTCATGCTTGACGATGCGGCCGGCGACGAAGCACGCCTGCGCTGGCGCTATCTCGATCTGCGCCGACCGGATATGCAGCACAAACTGCGTCTGCGCACGAAACTCGTTGCCGCCCTGCGCCAGCATCTGGATGCGCGCGGATTCCAGGACATCGAAACCCCGATCCTGACTCGCGCCACGCCCGAAGGTGCGCGCGATTTCCTGGTGCCGTCGCGCGTGCGCCCCGGCGAGTTTTATGCATTGCCGCAATCGCCGCAGTTGTTCAAGCAGATTCTGATGATCGCGGGATTCGATCGCTATTATCAGATCGCCCGCTGCTTCCGTGACGAGGCCTTGCGCGCCGACCGCCAGCTCGAATTCACCCAGCTCGACATGGAATTCGCCTTCGTCGAAGAACGCGAGGTGCAGGATTGCGTCGAGACGATGATCCGCGAGGTGTTCAAGCAGGTCGCCGATGTCGAACTGGTTACGGAATTTCCGCGCATGACCTATGCCGAGGCGATGCGTCGCTACGGTTCGGACAAACCTGATCTGCGTATACATTTGGAACTTGTGGATATTGCGGATTTTGTCAAGCACGTCGAGTTCAAGGTATTCAGCGGTCCAGCCAACGACTCCGGTGGTCGCGTCGCCGCGCTGCGCCTGCCGGGCGGCGCGAAACAACCGCGTAAATATCTCGACGATCTCGGTCCTTATGTCACCCAATATGGTGCCAAGGGCCTGGCTTGGATTCGCATCGACGACCTTGCCAAGGGCCGCGAAGGCATGACCTCGCCGATCCTCAAGTTCCTCGACGATGCCGCGCTGGATGGGGTTCTGCGCGCTGTCGGTGCGCAAAGCGGCGACGTGATTTTCTTCGGCGCCGGCCAGTACAAGACGGTGAGTGACTTCATGGGCGCATTGCGGCTGAAAATCGCGCATGACAACGGTTTCGTGCAGGAAGGTTGGAAGCCGCTGTGGGTGACGGATTTTCCGATGTTCGAATACGATCACGAGGAAAAGCGTTACGTCGCCCTGCATCATCCGTTCACGGCGCCGAAGGTGGACGACATCGCCGACTTGCGTGCCAATGCGGCGACGGCGGTTTCGCGCGGCTACGACATGGTGCTCAACGGCAACGAGATCGGCGGCGGTTCGATCCGCATCCATCGTCCGGAAATGCAGAGTGCGGTGTTTGCGTTGCTCGGCATCGACGCCGACGAAGCGCAGGCAAAGTTCGGTTTCCTGCTCGAAGCGCTCAAGTACGGCGCGCCACCGCACGGCGGCATCGCCTTCGGCATCGACCGCATCGCCGCGCTGATGGTCGGCACCGAGTCGATTCGCGAAGTCATTGCTTTCCCGAAAACCGCCAGCGCCCAATGCCTGATGACCGATGCGCCTTCCGGCGTGTCCGAAGCGCAGTTGCAGGAATTGCATGTGCGCGTGGTGAAGCCGGTCAAGGGCTGAGACGGAACGCCGCATGACCGATCACGTCATTCTGCTCCACGGTTTGTGGATGCGCGGCTTCACTCTTGCCGCGCTGCGGCACCGGCTGGAGCGCGAAGGTTATGTCGTGCAATTGCACGATTACGCCAGTGTGCTGCGCGGGCCGGAAGTCGGCATCGAGCGCCTGCTCGAACGCGCACGCAGGCTGAAAAGTAAAAAAATCCACTTTGTCGGCCATAGCCTCGGCGGCTTGATCGCGTTGCAGGCGTTGCAGAATGCGCCGGAATTTGCACGCAGCCGTGTCGTCTGCCTGGGTTCGCCGTTGCGCGGCAGTGCAGCGGCGCGCAGCGTGGCGCGTCTGCCGGGCGGATCGTTCGTGATCGGCAAGAGTCTGGATATCCTGCGCAGTGGCATTGAGCGTTGGGAAGGACCGCAAGCCGTCGGCGCCATCGCCGGACGCCTGCCGATCGGATTCGGCTTCGCCCTCGGCGCCTTGACTTCACCGCACGACGGCACCGTGAGCGTGGCCGAAACCGAGTTGCCGGGCTTGACCGATCATTGCATCGTGCCGGCGACGCACACCGGTCTGCTGTTCTCGGAAGAAGCGGCCGGGCAGACGATCGCGTTCCTGCGCGACGCGCGTTTTGCACGGGCCGCCTGAATCCGGGCGCACTGTCGGCACGTGGTAGAATGCAATGCTTGGCAAGCTGATTTCGGGGACGCATGGCTGCTCGCTTCGCACACGTTCGTCCGCTATCCGCCGCCGCGCGCAAGGCGCCACAGGCATGACGGTGGTGCAGCCTTTGCCGGTTCCGGAAACACGGCCACCTGCAGGTTCGACACGCATTCTCGGCATCGATCCGGGTTCGCAGCGCACCGGCGTCGGCATCATCGACGCTGATGCGGCCGGAAATCTGCGCCACGTATTTCATTGCGCGGTGGCCTTGCTCGACAACGAAACCTTTCCGCTGCGGTTGAAGCAGATTTTCGACGAGCTGTGCGGCCTGATCGATGAATACCGTCCGGATGAAGTGGCGATCGAACGCGTGTTCATGGCGCGCAATCCGGATTCGGCGCTCAAGCTCGGCCAGGCGCGCGGCGCGGCGATCTGCGCGGCCGTGCACAAGGGCCTGACCGTGACCGAATATGCGGCGAAGGAAATCAAGCAGGCTGTGGCTGGCGGCGGTGGCGCGGCCAAGACCCAGATCCAGCACATGGTGGGTATACTTTTGAATATTTCCCAAAAGTTGCAAGCCGATGCGGCGGATGCGCTCGCGGTCGCGCTCACCCACGCGCACACGCGCGCCAGCGTGCAACGCATCGGCATTCCGCGATCGGCATGGAGACGACGTCGATGATCGGGCGTCTGAAAGGAATCTTGATATCGAAGCAGCCGCCGTGGCTGGTAATCGATGTGGGTGGCGTCGGCTACGAACTCGAGGCGCCGCTGTCGACGATTTTTGATCTGCCGGAAACCGGCCGCGAAATCGCCTTGTTCACGCATTACGCGGTCAAGGAAGATACCGTGGCGCTATACGGATTCCTGCGTGAGAGCGAACGCCTGCTGTTTCGCACGCTGCAAAAAGTCAGCGGCATCGGCGCGAAGATCGCGCTCGCGGTGTTGTCGGGCGCATCCGCCGACGAGTTCGCGCGCCAGGTGCAGACCGGCGACATCGCTGCGTTGACGCGAATTCCCGGCATCGGCAAGAAAACCGCCGAGCGCATCGTGGTGGAATTGCGCGATCGTGTCGACGGCATTGCGCAATCGGCACCAGGATTCGGCGGCGGCGCAGTGCCGAAGGATCCGCAGAGCGAAGCCACCGTCGCGTTGCAACAGCTCGGTTACAAGCCGGCCGAAGTCGCGCGCCTGGTGAAAGAGGCCGCACAGCCCGGCGACGATGCCGAAGCGATCATCCGCAAGGCGCTGACGGCGGCGTTGCGCTAAAAGGAAAGTCAGCATGACCGATGCCACCAATTCCATTGCGCCCGCCAGCCGTCGTGCCTTCGCCGGACTCGCGCTTGGCGCGCTCGGCGTCGTTTACGGCGACATCGGTACCAGCCCGTTGTATACCGTGCAAACCACGTTCGGCGAGCAGGGCATTCCGGCCAGTCCGGACAACGTACTTGGCGCCTTGTCGCTGATTTTCTGGTCGCTGGTGTTGGTGGTATCGCTCAAGTACGTGGTCTTCATCATGCGCGCCGACAACAAGGGCGAGGGCGGCATCATGGCGCTGATGGCGCTGGCCCGGCGCAGCGCGGGCGGCAATATGCGCTTGCGCTGGGGGATCGTGATGCTTGGCCTGCTCGGCGCGGCGCTGTTCTACGGCGATGGCGTGATCACGCCGGCGATCTCGGTATTGTCGGCGGTGGAAGGCCTCAAGGTGGCCGCGCCGTCGCTGACCGAATGGGTGGTGCCGATCACCGTCGTTATCATCATCGGTTTGTTCGTTCTGCAACGCCGCGGCAGCGCGAAAGTGGGCGCGGTGTTCGGGCCGATCATGTTGCTGTGGTTCGCCACCATCGCCGTGCTTGGCGTTGGCGCGATCGTGCGCGAGCCGCAAGTGCTGTGGGCGCTCAATCCCTGGCACGGCTTCGTGTTTTTTCGCGACAATGGCGGCCACGCCTTCCTCGCCCTCGGCGGTGTAGTGCTGGCGTTGACGGGAGCGGAAGCGTTGTATGCCGACATGGGCCATTTCGGTAAAAATCCGATCCGTTTCGCCTGGTTCAGTTACGTCTCGCCGGCCCTGGTGCTCAACTATTTCGGCCAGGGCGCATTGTTGCTGAGCGATCCGAAAGCGGTGTCGAATCCGTTTTATCTGCTGGTACCCAATTCGCTGCTGTATCCGATGATCGCGCTGGCCACGGTGGCTACGGTGATTGCCTCACAGGCGGTGATTTCCGGCGCATTCTCGATGACGCGCGAGGCGATCCAGCTCGGCTATTCGCCGCGGTTGGAAGTGGTGCATACGTCCAAGCAGATGCTCGGCCAGATTTATCTGCCGTGGATCAATCGGGCACTGCTGGTACTGATCCTCGGCGCGGTGCTCGGTTTCCGCTCGTCGGACAATCTGGCCGCGGCGTATGGCATCGCCGTGACCGGCACGATGGTGATCACCACCTGCCTGGCCTTGATCGTGGCGCGCCGACAGTGGGGTTGGAGTCTGGTGGCGGTGGCCTTGATCGGCGTCGTGTTTCTGACCATCGACATTTCGTATTTCAGTGCCAATGCCATCAAGATCGAACATGGCGGCTGGTTTCCGCTGGTGCTTGGTCTGATCGTCTTCGTCGTGATGACAACCTGGCGCCGCGGTCGCGAATTGGTGCTGCGCGAACTCAAGCAGTCGGGATTGGCGCTGGAGCCGTTCATCGACAGCCTGACTGCGCATCCGCCGCTGCGCGTGCCGGGCACGGCAATTTTCCTCACGGCCAACATCAACGCAGTGCCGAATGCGCTGCTGCACAATCTCAAGCACAACAAGGTGCTGCACGAACGCAATGTGCTGATGACCGTGGAAACGCTGGAATCGCCGGTGGCCGAATACGGCGAGCGCACCGAGATCACCGCACTCGGCAACGAATTTTTCCGCTTGACCCTGCGCTTCGGATTCGCCGAAGAACCCGATATTCCTGCCGCCTTGCAAAGCTGCTCGGCCAAGGGTCTGGGCTTTGACATGATGGACACCACGTTTTTCATCAGCCGCGAAACTGTGGTCGCCACCGATCGCGCCGGCATGCCGCTGTGGCGCGACAGGTTGTTCGCCTTCCTCGCGCGCAATGCCAGTTCGGCGACAGCGTTCTTCCGCATTCCCGGCAATCGCCTGATCGAGTTGGGAACGCAGGTCGAAATCTAGGAATTGGCTGCACAACCCCGTCCGGGGGGTGGCAGCCAGCGCCGAGTCCGAAGCAAGTTCGGACTCGGCTACGACGAATCAAACACTGGCGTGTTCGATTCGCGGGCGAGGCACCCTGCCTCGCGAACGTCCGGCGCGGAATATCATTGGCGCGCGCGCTGGGTGATAATCGCGCCATGAACGACACTCGCGTGATTTCCGCCGCCTCCAACCGCGAGGACGATGCGCTCGAAGCCAGCATCCGGCCAGCGCGGCTCGCCGAATATCTCGGCCAGCAAGCGGTGCGCGAGCAATTGGCGATCTACATCGAAGCGGCCAAGCGGCGTGGTGAAGCGCTCGATCATGTGCTGATCTTCGGCCCGCCGGGCCTGGGCAAGACCACGCTGTCGCATGTGATCGCGAACGAACTCGGCGTGAATATCCGCGCCACCTCCGGGCCGGTGATCGAGCGCGCCGGCGATCTGGCCGCGCTGCTGACCAACCTGCAACCGCGCGATGTCTTGTTCGTCGACGAAATCCATCGGCTGTCGCCGGTGGTCGAGGAAATCCTGTATCCGGCGATGGAGGATTGCCAGATCGACATCATGATCGGCGAAGGCCCGGCCGCGCGCTCGATCAAACTCGATCTGCCGCCATTCACCCTGATCGGCGCGACCACGCGCGCGGGCCTGCTGACGAGTCCGTTGCGCGATCGTTTCGGCATCGTCCAGCGCCTGGAGTTTTACACTCCGGACGAACTCGCCGCGATCGTGCGGCGCTCGGCGAAGATTCTCGGCATCGCCTGCGCCGATGATGGCGCAGCGGAAATCGCCAACCGTTCGCGCGGGACGCCGCGCATCGCCAACCGCCTGTTGCGCCGTGTACGTGACTTCGCCCAGATCAAGGCCGACGGCATCATCACGCGCGCCGTCGCCATCGCCGCGATGCAGATGCTCAAGGTCGATGCCGAAGGTTTCGATGCGCTGGATCGGCGCCTGCTGACCCTGATCGTCGAGCATTTCGATGGCGGCCCGGTCGGTGTCGAATCGCTCGCTGCGGCGTTGTCGGAAGAACGCGGCACGATCGAGGATGTGCTGGAACCTTTCCTGATCCAGCAAGGTTTTCTGATGCGCACCGCGCGCGGCCGCATGGTCACCAACAAGGCCTACCGGCATCTGGGATTGAAGCCACGCAAGCCGGTGGCGGCACCCGAGGATCTTTTCGTCGAGCCGGGGGCCGGAGACGTGGCATGAATTCGCCGCGGGCGGTTTCTCCGCAGGCCGATTCCCGAATGGCGACGCCCGTGTTTGCGTGGCCTGTGCGCGTGTATTGGGAAGACACCGATGCCGGCGGCGTGGTCTATCACGCCAGCTATCTGCGTTTTCTCGAACGCGCGCGCACAGAGTGGCTGCGCACACGCGGTATCGGTCAGCAATACGTGCGGCAAAATCACGGCATCCTGTTCGTGGTGCGCGACATCAGTATCCAGTTTCTCGCGCCGGCGCGGCTGGACGAAGAGCTGAAGATCACGATCGACACATTCACGCGCCGTTCGGCTTCGATCGCCTTCGCGCAATGTATACTCCGCCCGGCGGATGACGTCATCCTGGCCAGCGCGCGCGTGCGCGCGGCGTGCATCGATGCGGAAAGTTATCGTCCGTGCCGCATTCCCGATTCAATGTTAGCGGAGAACCTCAACGCATGAGCGGCGAAATCAACGTTTTGCAGCTGGCGCTCAACGCCAGCCTGTTCGTCAAGGTCGTGATGGTGATCCTGATGGTGTTCTCGTTCCTTTCCTGGGTGATCATCTTCCGCAAGATGCGCTTGCTCAGCCGTGCGATGAAAGGCGCGGATGATTTCGAGGAGCGTTTCTGGTCCGGCGCCGACCTGGCCGGATTGTTCCGCGACGTTACCGCCAGCGGCGATCAGGTGACCGGCATCGAAAGCATCTTCGAGGCGGGCTTTCGGGAATTCGCACGTCTGCGCCAGCGCCGCAGCATGGATCAACGCACGATCCTCGAAGGCGCACAACGTGGCATGCGCGTGGCCCTGACCCGCGAGCTGGAACGTCTGGAACAGAATCTGGAATTCCTCGCCAACGTCGGTTCGATCAGTCCCTACGTCGGCCTGCTCGGCACGGTCGCCGGCATCATGGTGGCCTTCGTCGGTCTGGCCAACGTCAAGGAAGCGACGATCGCGATGGTTGCACCGGGCATTTCCGAGGCATTGATCGCCACTGCGATGGGCCTGATCGCGGCGATTCCGGCGGTCTGGGCCTACAACCGCTATTCCACCAAGGTCGAACGCATCAGCACGCGCTACGACACTTTCGTCGAGGAATTCTCCTCGATCCTGCAACGCCAGACGCATCTGGATGACGCCGGCTGAACCCTGCGTCAACGCGCTTCACGTTAGAGCCAACATCATGCAAGTCACCGGACGTACCCGCAAGCGCCGCAAGGTCATCGCCGAGATCAACGTCGTGCCGTACATCGACGTGATGCTGGTGTTGTTGATCATCTTCATGGTCACCGCGCCGCTGCTCAATCTTGGCGTCGACATCCAGTTGCCGCAGTCGACGGCGAAAGCGGTGCAGGCCGACTCGCAACCGATCGTCATCAGCGTCGACAAGGATGGCAATTATTACCTCACGCTTGGTACGGCGCCGCGCGAATCGATCGATGCTGAAACCCTGGTCAAGAAAGTTTCAGCCTTCGTGCGCCAGAATCCGAAAGTGCCGGTGCTGATCGGCGGCGACACGCGCGCCAGCTATGGTCAGGTTTACGACATTCTGCCCGGATTGCAGCAAGCCGGCGTGACCAAGGTCGGATTGATGAGCGCACCGGTGCAGGAGAAGAAGCGTTGAGTTTCCGGGACTCGTGATGGAAAGTTTCGGCGACAAAGCCCGTGCCTGCGTCTACGCGCTGCTGGTGCATCTGTCCGTGGTGGCGGCGCTGCTTGCCGGCTTGCTGTGGACGCAGACGACGCGGCCGATCAGCCTGCCAGGGCCGGTGATCGAGGCCGAACTGGTCGGCATCAGCGCAGCGCCAAAACCGCATGCGGTATCGCGGCCGAAGCCGGCGCCGCCCAAGCCCGCGCAACCGCCACCACCGACACCCGAACAGCCCAAGCCGCCGGAGCCGAAACCCGAACCGCCGAGTCAGCCGCTGCACAACGATCAGGTCGAGCGCGAGAAAATCGCCGAAATCGCGCAACAGAAAGCCGATGACGCCAAGCGCGCGCAGGAAGAACGTCATCGTCAGGAACAAGTGTTGCTGCAACAACAGCAGCAGGAAGAGCGCGATCGCCTCAAGCAACTCGAAGACATCAAGCGTCAGCGCGAGGCCGCGCAGAAAAATCTGAAGTTGCAGAAAGAAAAACTGGCGCAACTGAAGGATTTGCAGAAGGCGGCCAAACCGGTTCCCGCACAGGCGGTGCCGGAAGCCGATCAGGCAAAAACGGGAACCAATGGCCACGATGACAGTCTGCAAGCGCAGTACTTCGCCGCGATCCAGAATGCAGTAACGACCAATTGGCTGCGCCCGGATAATGCGCAGCCCGGATTGCATTGCACGATACGTATCGTGCAGATTCCCGGCGGCGATGTGATCGGCGTGCAGGTAATCAATCCGTGCAACGCCGACCCGCTGACGCGGGCGTCGATCGAGCAAGCGGTCAAACGCGCCGCGCCGTTGCCGTACAAAGGTTACGAAAAAGAGTTTCAACGCGAATTCAATTTCAATTTCACTTACGACGGCTGAAGACAGGAAACCCCCATGCGCAACCGAATCATCGCCAAATTGCTGGTCTTTCTCACGCTCGCACTCACTGCGGGCGTGGTACTTGCGCAGGGTCTGAGCAGCAGCGTGCCGACCATTGATATCAAGAATGGCACCGCGACGGCCACGCCGATCGCGGTCATTCCCTTCGCCTTCGAAGGCGCCGGTCTGCCGCCGGATACCGATGTAGCCGATGTCATCCGCAATGACATGAACCGCTGCGGCCAGTTCCGTGCTTTGGCCAAGCCGGACATCATCGAATTTCCCACGCGCGGCAGCGAGATCAAGTTTGCGACCTGGAACATGCTCAAGCAGGCCTACATCGTGGTCGGGCGCGAGATCGAAAGTCCCGGCGGCGAAATCCGCGTCGAATTCGAGTTGTACGATGTCGCCAAGCAGCAGCAGTTGCTGGCGTTGGCGATCACCGGTCAGCGCACCGGCATGCGCGACGTGGCGCACCAGATCGCCGATCTGATCTACGAAAAAATCACCGGTGTGCGCGGCGCGTTCTGGACCCGTATTGCCTACATCACCTCAACCGGCACCGGCAACAATATCCAGTACGCGTTGATGGTGGCTGATTCCGACGGCTTCAATCCGCAGACCGTGGTGCATTCGCGCGAGCCGTTGCTGTCGCCGGCCTGGTCGCCGGATGGCCGCAAGCTGGCTTATGTCTCGTTCGAGCGCGGCAATTCCTCGATTTATATCCAGGAGATCGCCACCGGATCGCGTGAGGTGGTGTCGGCGAACAAGGGCATCAACGGTGCGCCGGCGTTTTCCCCGGATGGCAGCAAGCTGGCGCTGACCTTGTCCTATGGCGGCAATCCAGACATCTACATCATGGATCTGGCCAGCCGTCACCAGACCCAGATCACCAAGCATTTCGCCATCGACACCGAAGCGAAGTGGATGCCGGACGGACAAAGCCTGATTTTCACTTCTGACCGCTCCGGCAAGCCGCAGCTGTATCAGTCGGCAATCACGGGAGGCGACGCCACCCGGATTACCTTCCAGGGGGAGTACAATGCGGATGGGTCAATTTCCTACGATGGCAAATACATTGCTATGGTGCAAGGCAACGGAAATGTGTATCGTATAGCGGTTTTAAACAAGTCGACAGGCGAATCCAAGGCAATATCCCCCGGAAACTTGGACGATCATCCCAGCTTCGCCCCGAATGCCAGCATGATTTTGTATGCCGCTACGGAAGGTCCGCGTGGCGTGCTTTACGCGGTATCGGCGGATGGCAGGGTTCGCCAGCGCTTGGTTTTGGCTGATGGCGATGTGCGCGAGCCTTCCTGGTCACCTTACCGCCAACGTGGACAATAATTCCGCCGTCGCAAGCGGATGTAATGGTTTTCGTAACAACTCCCGAGCAAATGAGGACAAAAAAATGAAACTCCCGATTCGTGTCATCCTGACTGCTGTCGTGGCCAGTGCGGCTCTTTCCGCCTGCGCCAGCAAGAACACCAAGCCTGCCGCTGCGCCGGAGAGCGCTCCGGAAGCCAGCGCCCCGGCCCAGAACAATGGTGGCAAGTACACCATCGACAGCCTGGACAGCGATTCCTGCCTGCGTCAGCGCGTTGTGTACTTCGATTTCGACAAAAGCGAAATCCGGCCGGAATTCCAGGCCGCGGTTGCCTGCCACGCCGCCTATCTGCATCAGTTTCCGGGTGCGCGCGTGACGCTTGAAGGCAATGCCGACGAGCGCGGTACCCGCGAATACAACCTGGGTCTGGGCGAGCGTCGTGGCAATGCCGTGGACAGCGCCCTGAGCGCCGCCGGCGCCTCCGCCAGCCAGCTCAACGTCGTCAGCTACGGCGAAGAGCGTCCGGTCTGCAAGGAGCACAACGAAGGTTGCTGGCAGAAAAACCGCCGCGTGGAAATCGTCTACACGGCCAAGCAGTAAGCATGCGTCGTTCGCGCCTGTTCCAAGGTACGATCGTGGTGGCAGCCGTCCTGGCTGCCGCCACTATTTCCATGCCCGTACAGGCGCAACGGTTGAGTCTGGCCGAGCGTGTCGCCAAGCTCGAGCAGCAGACCCAGGGCCAAAACAACGCGCAGGCCAATATCGAACTGGTCAACCAGATCAATGCACTGCAATCGCAGGTGCAGACGCTGCAGGGCCAGGTCGAGGAATTGCGCCATCAACTCGACGAGATGAAGGGCCGCAGCAAGGATCAGTACATCGATCTGGATTCGCGCATCGGGCGACTGGAAGGACGCAATCCCGGCGCTGCGCCCGCTGCCGCTGCACCGGCCAATGCGAACAACGGCCAGTTGCAGGATGTGCCCTTGGGTTCACCAGCATCAGGCTCGCCGACCACCGTGCCAGCACAGACACCGCCGCCGCCAACGGCTCCGGCCGATGCCAGGACGAATCCGGCAGACGCCGATCTGCAAAGCGCCACGGGTACGCCGTCGGCACCCGCCAGCCCGGAAGATGCGAAATCTGCATACGACCAGGCTTTCAGTGCATTGAAGGACGGCCGCTACGCCGAATCTGCGCGCCGTTTCCAGGCCTTCATCGGCCAATACCCGAACAACGATCTCACGCCGAATGCCTATTACTGGCTCGGCGAGTCGTATTACGTGACCCAGAATTATCCGATCTCCCTGGATACTTTCCGCAAGCTGCTGGCGCAGTATCCCGATAGCCAAAAATCGCCGGACGCGCTGCTCAAGGTCGGCTATTGCCAGTACGAAATGAAACAGTGGGATCAGGCCGAAGCGACGCTGAACGACGTGTTGCAGAAGTATCCAAACACCACGGTCGCCAATCTCGCCCAGGGAAGGCTGCGTGCGCTCAGGCTGGAAGCGCGTCAGCGCTAGGCAACTGTCGCGTCTGCGCCGTGTGGCGCCATCGAATCCATGTCTGAAGAATCCGCGTTACCGCGCCTGCGCATCGCCGAGATATTCCATTCCCTGCAGGGTGAGGCGCGCGATGCCGGCCGGCCGACGGTGTTCGTGCGCCTGACCGGGTGCCCGCTGCGCTGCGTCTGGTGCGATACCGAATACGCCTTCCACGGTGGTCAGTGGCGCGACATCGATGACATTGTGGAAGAAGTGGCAAAGTATCAAACGCGCCATGTCTGCGTGACCGGCGGTGAACCGCTGGCGCAGAAGCGCTGCCTGGATTTGCTGCAACGCCTGTGTGATAGCGGATACGCGGTGTCGCTGGAAACGTCGGGAGCGCTGGATGTCGCCGGCGTCGATCCGCGCGTGAGCCGCGTGATGGATCTGAAAGCGCCGGGATCGGGCGAATCCGCACGCAATCTCTGGAGCAATCTGGATGCGCTCGGCGCGCACGACCAGATCAAGTTTGTGTTGGCCGATCGCGCCGA
>JANWJJ010000105.1 GCA_025451955.1 Rudaea sp.
CCAGTTCAATACGATCCAATTCGGTACGACTCGATTCGCTGCCGTCGGCGGCGGCGGACGTCGGTGCGACTGCCGTCGGCAATTCCGCAACGCCACGCAGAAACGCACAGACTTCCAGCAACGAGGTCGCGCTGTGCATGATTGCGCCGGAAACCAGCGCGGCTTCAGCGCCGTTTTCGCGCGGCACGATCAGCGAACGCCCGGCCTTCGCCGCCTTGAGCGCGGCCGGCAGCACGCCGGTGATCGCGCGCAGTTCACCGGACAGCGCGAGCTCGCCGAGGAATTCGTATCGTGCCAGATTTTCCTTCGGCACATGGCCTTGCGCGGCGAGAATACCGAGCGCGATCGGCAGATCGAAACGACCGCCGTCCTTGGGCAAGTCCGCCGGCGCCAGACTGACGGTGACGCGGCGCGAGGGATATTCGAGCTGTGCGTTCTGGATCGCCACGCGCACGCGATCGCGCGCCTCCTTCACCGCCGTCTCGGGCAAACCGACGATCGAGGTTCCCGGCAACCCGCCGGACAGATGCACCTCGACCGTCACCGGCGGTGCGGAAACACCATCCTGGGCGCGGCTGTGGACGATGGCGAGGCTCATGCGGCGATCCGTGGGTATACATGTGGAAAGAATTCCGCGGACGGCCGTGCCGGCGCGTTGGCGCTGTCCTGCGCAAACGCTGTCTGCCGAGGGGCAATCGAGCCGGCAGCGGCGGGCCGTAAACCGCCGTGCCGCCAACGCCGGGGTGAGCGTCGCCAGCGGCTCGACCGTCCGCGGAAAATCGTGAAGAAGGAAACGCCCGGCGAGAGGCGTTCAGTGCGGCGCGGATCGTGCGCCGGCCGGTTGATCCATTTCGGCGACGCGCGCTTCCAACGCCTCGACCTTTTCACGCGTGCGCAGCAGCACGCAGCGTTGCACGTCGAATTCCTCGCGCGTCACCAGGTCGAGCTTGCGCAGACCGGCGCGCAGCGCGTCGCGGAAGTTCGCGGTCAGGTCGTCGCGCGCCGCGCGCGCGCCGGGCGGGACGAGATCGGACAGGCGCCGGGCCAGTTCGTCGATGGCGGTTACATTGATCATCGTGTTTCCCTCGGCATTACTACGGACGCCCACAGTCTAGCCGGACGCCGGCGCCGGCGCTGTCGGCAGGATGCGGATATTCGTGTAGGAAACTTCCTACATGCGCCGCCGGGCGGCGGGTTTGGGTATAGTTCGACAAACGCGGACAAGTACGAGGCGCAAAATGAAAATGGTCATAGCAATCATCAAGCCGTTCAAGCTCGACGACGTGCGCGAAGCCTTGGCAGATGCTGGCGTGCAAGGCATTACCGTAACCGAGGTCAAGGGCTTCGGCCGGCAGAAGGGGCATACCGAACTGTATCGCGGCGCCGAATACGTGGTCGATTTCCTGCCCAAGCTCAAGCTCGAGATCGCCGTGGCCGACAATCTCGTCGAGCGTGTGGTCGAGGCAATTTCGAAATCTGCCAACAGCGGCAAGATCGGCGACGGCAAGATTTTCGTCTACGCGCTGGATCAGGTCGTGCGCATCAGAACGGGCGAAACCGACGCGGATGCGCTGTAGCATTCAAGTCAATCGGCAAAGGCGTACTCGAACTCGTAGGAGTGCGCGCCGTCGGCTGCGATGTTGATCGTCATCTTGCCGCTCAGGCCGGTCAGCTCGCCGGTGCCAGAATCCGGCACGACAATAATGTTCAGGTAGGGCGCACCGCGTGTCATCGTTGCGTTGTGCTGGAGCACGAAACTTCCCTTGCGGCTATGCAAGGTTCCGCCGACGTACTCGATGGCAACATAACCGGCCGAGCCTTTGACGTTCCCCATCGCGCTGAGCATCTCGCCCTTGCTTACGGCGTCGAGATCGCCGTGGAACTGCTTGTCCAGCGACATGCGCGCGAGGCCCGATCCCTCGGCCTTGTTGTAGGGTTCGAGCGGGTTCAATTTGACGTCAAAGGGGCCAGTGGCTTGGGTGGTCATGGGGGATTCCCTAAATTATCAAACCAGCGCGATTCATTTCTTGGTCGATTGGTAATCATGGTGCGAAAGCCACCCGTTGCTGGGCGGCCAGCCCCAGAACATCCGCTTCGAGGGCACATAGCTCGCCAGCTTGCCGGTTGACGGCACGGGAGTGAAGACCTGGAAGCGCCAGTTCAGCACATCGGCCACGTAGATTTTATGGTCGGGCGCGACAGCCAGAAAATGTGCCCAGGCGAATTGTCCCGGCGCGTGACCGGGCTGGCCGAATGCGCCAAGAATCTTGCCGTTCGTATCCAGTTCGATGATGCGATCGTAGCCGCCATCAGCCATCCAGATGTGCTGATCCGGCGTGATGAACAAGCCGTAGGGATAACCAATGCCGGTCCATTGCTTGAGAAAGTTTCCATCGGCATCGAAGATCTGGATGCGCTGATTTTCGCGATCGCCGACATAGACGCGGCCCTCGCGATCCACGACGACGGTGTGCGGCAAATCGAATTCGCCGGGGCCCGTGCCGTATTTGCCCCAAGCCTTGATGAAGTTGCCATCGCGGTCGAACTTGACCACGCGTGAATTACCGTAGCCATCGGCAACATAGATGGCGCCGTCCTTGCCGATGGCGACATCGGCCGGTGCGTTGAACAGCCAGTCCGCTTCGGCGGCTTGATTCTTGTGTCCGAGCACGAGCAGCACGCGCCCCGTGGTGTCTAGCTTGAGCACAAGATGATTGCCGTCGTCCGTGGTCCACAAGTTGTCATTGGCATCGATGCGCAGGCCATGCGGATGCTGAAACAGGCTTTCGCCGATACTGCGCAGGAATTTCCCATCTGTGTCGTATTCCGCGAGCATGGGCTTGGTGCGCTGAAACAGGAACACATGACCTTTGGAGTCGAGTGCGACGGCCGAGGATTCGCCGGCCACTGCGCCGGGCGCAATTTCGAAATAGTCCGACACCACGCGGTAGCCCAGTTCCGCCACTGGTTGAAATTCCGTCGCCTGCACCGTCACCGTCGGTGCGGCGGCAACGTAAAGCAGCAGCATCAGGGCAAGGATTCGATGGCTGTACAGCCTGATCATGGCGGACTCCTGTACGACGACATGCGCATTGTGGCAAAGCAGGGTCAATGGGGCGGAGCATGGCAGGGTTCCGTTGGTGGCACCAGCGAGCCGCCCGGAGCGGACTGGTAGAATGGCGGTCCCGTTTCGTCACCGGTAGCGCCATGTCCGTCCCCGCCGTAAAACTCGACCTCGACTACACCCTCGAGCACAAATACACCCGCGCCGAAGGCCGGATTTATCTGTCCGGCGTGCAGGCGTTGGTGCGACTGCCGCTGATGCAGCAGATGCGCGATCGCGCGGCCAAGCTCAATACCGCCGGTTTCATTTCCGGCTATCGCGGTTCGCCGCTGGGCGGGCTTGATCTGGAATTGTGGAAGGCGAAGAAACATCTCAAGGCATCAAGCATCGAATTCCAGCCCGGCGTGAACGAGGATCTCGGCGCGACGATGGTCTGGGGCACGCAGCAAGCGAATCTTTTCCCGGGCGCCAAATACGACGGCGTGTTCGCGATGTGGTACGGCAAGGGTCCTGGCGTTGATCGTTGCGGCGACGTGTTCAAGCACGGCAACGCCGCCGGCACGTCGAAGCATGGTGGCGTACTCGCGCTTGCGGCCGACGATCACGCCTGCCGCTCGTCCACCTTGCCACATGGGTCGGAACTGGAATTCGTCTCGGCGATGATGCCCGTGCTCAATCCGGCCGGCGTGCAGGATATTCTCGACATGGGCCTGCTCGGCTGGGCCATGTCGCGCTTCACCGGGCGCTGGGTCGGCTTCAAGACGATCGCCGAGACGGTGGAATCCTCGGCCAGCGTCAACGTCAATCCGCATCAGCTCGACATCGTTTTGCCGGAGGATTTCGCGTTGCCACCGGGCGGTCTCAATATCCGCTGGCCTGATCCACCGCTGGATCAGGAAATGCGCCTGCACCAATATGCCGTGCAAGCCGCGACCGCGTTCGCGCGCGCGAACCGTATCGATCGCCTCGTCATCGATTCACCGAAAGCGCGCCTAGGCATCGTCACCACCGGCAAGAGCTATCTCGATGTCTTGCAGGCGTTGGAATATCTCGGCATCGACGCCAAAGCGGCTGCCGATATCGGTATACGTGTGTACAAAGTCGGCATGACCTGGCCACTCGAGCCCATCGGCATTCGCGATTTTGCACGTGGACTGGAAGATATCCTCGTGGTCGAGGAAAAACGTTCCTTCATCGAATCGCAGATGAAGGAACACATGTATAACTGGGACGAGCAGCGTCGTCCGCATATCGTCGGCAAGTACGATGAAAGTGGCGAATGGATTCTGCCGTCGACGAGCGAGCTGACTCCGGCGACGATTGCGCTGGTCATCGCCAGACGCCTGTCGCGTTTCTTCAGCAGCGAGGCAATCACATCGCGCGTCGCCTGGATTGGGGCCAAGGAACATGAGTTGACCCTGCCGCGCGCGAATTTTCCGCGCGTGCCGCACTATTGCCCGGGCTGTCCGCACAACACCTCGACCGCCGTACCCGAAGGCTCGCGCGGACTCGGCGGCATCGGCTGCCACTACATGGTCACCTGGATGGATCGGCGCACGGACACGTTCACGCAGATGGGCGGCGAAGGTGCGACCTGGTGCGGCCAGGCGCCGTTCACCGAAACGAAGCACGTATTCCAGAATCTCGGCGATGGCACCTATTTCCATTCCGGCTCGCTCGCCATCCGCCAGGCGGTCGCGGCCAAGGTCAATATCACCTACAAGATTCTCTACAACGATGCGGTCGCCATGACCGGCGGCCAGCCGGTCGACGGTACGTTGAGCGTGCCGGACATCGCGCATCAGGTGCGTGGCGAAGGCGTGCAGAAGATCGTCGTGATGTCCGACGATATCGAGAAATGGTCCGATCACTCGATATTTCCGAACAACGTCGAATTCATCCATCGCGACGAACTCGATGCGGTGCAGAAGCGCCTGCGCGAAGTCGAAGGCGCATCCGTGCTGATCTACGACCAGACCTGCGCCACCGAAAAACGCCGCCGCCGCAAGCGCGGCAAGCTCGAAGATCCGAAGAAGCGCGTCTTCATCAATTCGCTGGTGTGCGAAGGCTGCGGCGATTGCGGCAAGGAATCGTTTTGCGTCTCGGTGTTGCCGAAGGAAACCGAATACGGGCGCAAGCGCGAGATCGATCAATCCAGTTGCAACAAGGACTTTTCCTGCGTCAAAGGCTTCTGCCCCAGCTTCGTCACCGTGCACGGCGGTGGCGTGAAGAAACGCAAGCCTTCTGCGAAAGTGGATTTTTCCACTTTGCCGCAACCGGTGTTTTCCACCGATCTGGCGCAGCCGTGGAATATTCTCGTCACCGGCATCGGCGGCACCGGCGTAGTCACGATCGGCGCACTGATCGGTATGGCTGCGCATCTGGAAGGCAAGGGCTCGACCGTGCTCGACCAAACCGGCCTGGCGCAGAAAGGTGGCGCCGTCACCTGTCATCTGCGCATCGCGCGTGCGCCGGAGGATATTCACGCTGTGCGCATTGCCGCCGGTGAAGCCGACCTCGTGCTCGGCTGCGACATGGTCGTGGTCAACGATTACTGGGCACTGTCGAAAATCCGCGCCGGCCGTTCGCGTGTGGTGCTCAATACTTACGAGGCGATGCCGGGCACGTTCACGATGAAACCCGACATGAATTTTCCGGCGTCGCAAATCGTCGCGGCGGTAAAAACCGCACTCGACGGCGGTACGCCGGAACTGGTCGACGCCACCGAATTCGCTACGGCTCTGCTCGGCGATTCGATCATGAGCAACCTGTTCATGCTCGGCTATGCCTGGCAGAAAGGCTGGGTGCCGCTGTCGCTGGATTCGTTGATGCGTGCAGTCGATCTGAACGCCGCCGCGGTGGAAATGAACAAGTCCGCGTTCAACTGGGGGCGCCTCGCTGCGCACGATATCGCACAAGTTCGCGCGGCGGCGAGTGGCAAGACGGAAACGCCGATACAGCCTGCCATGCCGCTCGACGACAGCGCCCTGAGTACGACCTTGGACGATCGCATCGCCCGGCGCGTCGTCTTTCTCACTGATTATCAGAATGCAGCGTATGCGGCAAAGTATAAATCGCTCATCGACAAGGTTCGTGTCGCCGAGCAGACGAAACTTCCCGGTTCATCGGCGTTGACCGAAGCCATCGCGCGCTACGCCTTCAAGCTGATGGCCTACAAGGACGAATACGAAGTCGCGCGCTTGTATGCCAGTGGAGATTTTGAAAAACGCATTCGCGACACCTTCGCCGGCGGTTACAAAGTCCATTTCCACCTTGCGCCGCCGCTGCTGGCGCGCCGCGACAGCGAAGGAAAGCTGCGTAAAGGCGAATACGGCCCCTGGGTCTTCACCGCGTTCAAGCTGCTGGCGAAACTGCGTGGCCTGCGCGGCGGCGCCTTCGACATCTTTGGCTACAGCGCCGAACGCAAGCAGGAACGGCAATTGATCGATGACTATTTCCGCAATGTCGACGAGCTGCTGGCCGGCTTGAATCGCGACAATCAAGCACTTGCTGTCGAGATTGCCTCGATTCCGGAACACATCCGCGGCTACGGCCACGTCAAGGACGAACACTACGCCCGGGCGAAGGCGCGTTGGGATGGCTTGATGGTGGCGTGGCGAAATCCGCAGGCGAAGCGCGCGGTGGCCTGAGGCGCAACAACCGCGACTCCGATCGCCGCGGGTAAACGGTCGTACGCGTCGCGACGGATCGGTTATGATCGCGCCGTCAACGCCGCTGCGGTAGCGCGAGGCAGGTTTAAGGGGAACCCAGATGCGGTCGTTCTTCCAGGAACTCAAGCGCCGCAATGTATACAAAATCGGCGCGATGTACGCGGTCGGCGGCTGGCTGGTGGTGCAGATCGCAACCCAGGTGCTGCCAATCTTCGACGTATCGGCCCTGGCGCAGCGGGTCATCGTGCTGCTCATCGTCGCTGGCTTTCCGGTTGCGCTGGTGCTGTCGTGGATCTACGAACTGACACCGGATGGGATCGCCCGCACCGCCAATGTCGCGCCGGACGCGTCGATCACGCATCACACCGGGCAGAAGCTCAACTGGATCATCAGCGGCGTGCTTGCCCTGGCTGTGCTGTTTCTGCTGGCGCAGCGCTACTGGCTGCCGTCCACGGCCGCCGCGGTAACGGACAAATCCGTCGCCGTGCTGCCGTTCGAGAATCTGTCCGATGAAAAGGCCAACGGCTATTTCGCCGATGGCATCCAGGACGAAATCCTGACGCGGCTGGCCAAGATCGGCGCGCTGAAGGTGATCTCGCGCACCTCGACCCAGCACTATGCGAGCAGCCCGGACAATCTGCCGGAGATCGCCAAGCAGCTCGGCGTGGCCAATATCCTCGAAGGCAGTGTGCAGAAAGCCGGCGATGCCGTGCATATCAATGTGCAGTTGATTCATGCGGCGACCGATGCGCATCTGTGGGCCGAGGTCTACAACCGCAAGCTCGACGATATCTTCGCGGTCGAAGGTGAAGTTGCCGGCGCGATCGCCGAAGCCTTGAACGCCAAACTCACTGGCGCCGAACACGACGCGGTGACGAAGAAACCGACCGAAAACCTGGCCGCCTACGATGCCTATCTGCGTGGCCGGGCGTTGCAGACGGCAGGTTACGACTACACCACCACACGCAAAGTCCTTGCTGCTTACGCCGAAGCCGTGCGCCTGGATCCGAAGTTCGCGCTGGCCTGGGCCGATCTCTCCGCATCGGCGGCGTATCTGTATTTCAACAATGTCGATGCCGACAAATACACGCCGCAGTACGTCCAGCATGCGATGGACACGGCGTTGCAGTTGCAGCCCGAACTGAGCGAGGCGCAGCTGGCGCAAGCAATTTATCGTTATCGCATCGCGCGCGATTTCGCCGGCGCGCAGAAGCTCTTTGAAGCGCTGCTGCAAAAATCGCCTAACAACAAGTTGGCGCTGCAATACCTGGGACTGGTCGAGCGCCGGCAAGGTCATTGGGAACAGGCGCTGGCGCATCTGGAACAGGCGGCCGCGCTCGATCCGCGCAACGCGGGGTTGCTGACCACGATCGGTGGGGAGACACTACCGAACATGCGTCGCTACGACGAGGCGCGCGTCTGGCTGGACCGCGCTCTGGCGATTGCTCCCAACGATGCACTGGAGATCGCCTATAAGGCGAGCACCTACCAGTGCCAAGGCCGGCTTGAGGAGGCGGCCCGCATTCTCGATCCGATCCCACAGGCCGGCATCGATCCGACCATCGCCTATTTCCGCGCCTATCAACGCCTGCTCGAGCGCCGCTTCACCGTCGCCATCGACGAACTGCAACCGGTGCTTGCGCGGCCTGAAGACCAGCTCAACGGATTCGGCCCGCAGTTGCGGTTTTATCTCGGCGTCGCCCAGCAGAACGTCGGACAAACGGCGCAGGCCCAGGCCACGTTCGAGCATTTGATCTCGCAGACCGAGCCTATGGCCGTGCGCGTCGACGACTCCCTGGCGCCGGTGACTCTGGCGCTGGCGTATGCCCATGCCGGGCGCACGCAGGCCGCGCTCGATCAGGCTCATCGCGCCGTGCAGCTCTACGCCAACGATGCGAATTGGCGGCCGCTGGTCGAACTCGCATTGGCCGAAGTGCAAACCATTGCCGGCGACAAAGACGCAGCGATGGTCATCTTGCAGCGATCCTTGACCCTGCCCGGCGGTACCACGCCGGCACTGCTGCGCCTGGAACCGGTCTGGGATCCGTTGCATGCCGATCCGCGTTTTGCAGCACTCATAAACCAGCCCGCGAACGACGGCAGCCAAGCCGGTCCGAAGTAGATCCCGCGTCGCCACACAACGCGTTCAATCGGCTGGCGCTGCGCAAACGGACGCTTGGATCAAACCCGCCTGGATCAGATCCACATACTGAAACCGTCCCTCGCGCAACACACGCTCGCCGCGTTCGAGCGCGAGCGGCTTGCGCCACAATGGGCCGGCATAAACGCAGGTGTGGAATTCGCCGTTCTCGCCGCAGGGATCGCAGGACGCCGGCAAGTCGGATAGCAGGGCCGCATCGTATTCGCGGCCGCAGAAATCCGCGGCCAGCTGCTGCGTATCGACGCAGCTCAGGATCGCGCGATAACCGCGGTCGATGAAGTGCCGCGCGAGGCTCGACGTGGCTTCGCCCCAGAGCGGATACACGCCGCGCCAGCCCCGACGCATGAGCATGGCCTCGCGGTAGGCGCGTACGTCGGCAAGGAACAGGTCGCCGAACGCGACATCGGCAAAGGCGGGATCGCGCTCGCGTGCGCGTGCGAGCGCGTCGGCAAATGCGACTTCGTATACTTCGTTGGATGCCTGCGGGGGAATCTCCGCCTCGATCAGCGGCAAGCCGAGTCCCGCGACCTGGGCATGCAGGATCGAGCGGCGCACGCCGTGGATCGCGATGCGTTCGTAGCCGCAGGTGACCGTGGTCAGCAACCCGGCGACGCGCCAGCGCGGATCGCCGCGCAGGCGTTCGAGCGCGAGCGTCGAATCCTTGCCGCCGCTCCATGCCAGCAGAACTGGCTTGCTCGGCGTGCTCACGCGTGCCGGCGCCAGATCAGCAAGCGGTTGTTGGCCGGCATTGCCACGTCTTCGCGCAGCGCAAAACCGTAACGATCGGCCAGCGCATCGACCGACTCGAAATCGCGGATGCCCATATGCGGCGCACGCTGGCGCAGCGATTCATCGAACGCGGCATTGCTGGCGCTGGTATATCTGCTGCCGAAATTGAATGGGCCGTAGATGGCGAGCACGGCATCGTGGGTGGTGAACGCCGGAAGCGCGGCAAATAGCGCCTCGACCTCGTGCCAGCGCATGATGTGCAGGGTATTCGCGCTGAAGACGGCATCGAAGAATGTCGGCGGCCGCGGCCCGTCGCCGACGTCGAGCACGAGCGGCGCCGGCGTATTCGGCAAGGCCGCTTCATCCAGCCACAGCTGTATCCCCGCCAGGTTTTCCTCGCGATCCGACGTCTGCCACACCAGGTGCGGCAGGGCCTGCGCGAAATGCACGGCGTGCTGACCGCTGCCGCTGCCGATCTCAAGTATCCGTTTGCGGTCGGCGAAGTGTGCGCGCAACACGGTCAATATCGGTTCGCGGTTACGCTCACAGGCGAGCGAGAAAGGTTTGTCGTTCATGCCGTGAGTGTGCCTCAGACAACGATCCTGTGCGATGCTTGCTTCACTTCGGTCACACGAAACCGCATGCTCAACCGCCTCTGGCTCGGATTTTTCCTGATCGCTGCAATTGCCGGCCTGATGCAATGGCTGGTTGGCGGCCATGCGGACGTTTTCGCGGCGATGGTCGCGAGCCTGTTCGACATGGCCAAGCTGTCGGTCGATGTGATGATCCTGCTGTTCGGCACGCTGGCCTTGTGGCTGGGCCTGTTGCGTATCGCCGAGCGCGCCGGCCTCGTCGATCTGCTCGCGCGTGCACTCGGCCCGTTGTTCGCGCGTTTGATGCCGGACGTGCCGCGCGGCCACCCGGCCATCGGTTTGATCACCTTGAACTTCGCCGCCAATGCGCTGGGTCTGGATAATGCCGCCACGCCGATCGGCCTGCGCGCGATGCGCGAATTGCAGACGCTCAATCCCAGCGCCGACACCGCGAGCAACGCGCAGATTCTGTTTCTGGTGCTGAACGCGTCGTCGCTGACCTTGTTGCCGGTGACCATTTTCATGTATCGCGCGCAACAAGGTGCGCACGATCCAACCCTGGTGTTCGTGCCGATCCTGCTGGCGACCAGCGCGTCGACGTTGACCGGCTTGCTCAGTGTTGCCTTTGTGCAAAAGTTGAAATTGTGGAATCCTGCGGTGCTGATCTGGCTGGGCGGATTCGCAGTCTTGCTCGCCGGCTTCATCGCACTGCTCGCGGCGATGCCGAAGGAACAGCTTGCCGGATTTTCCTCGCTGCTCGGCAATCTGGTGCTGTTCGCCATCATCATCGCGTTTCTGCTCGCCGGCGCGTGGAAAAAAGTGCCGGTGTACGAAAGTTTTGTCGAGGGCGCGAAACAGGG
>JANWJJ010000106.1 GCA_025451955.1 Rudaea sp.
CGCTGGTTTCGTCTGACGTGGACGCTGGTTTGCGATCAGGCGGCGAGCTTGGCGTCACCGACGGCGTGCTGCGGTTGACAATCATTCTCATTTGCAATTAAATAGTCCGCAGCCAACCAGCAGTTTGCGGCCATGTACGTTTGTCTTTGCAATGCAATCACCGACAAGACCATTCGCCAGGCGGTAGCCGAGGGCGTATGCAGCTTGCCTGAGCTGAGCCGCCGCACCGGCTGCGCGCGGGTCTGTGGCAGTTGTGCCGAACTGGCCGAACAGGTGTTGCACGAGGAACTCGGCCGCCAGCGTTTTCGTCTGCCGCTGGTCGCCGCCGCCTGATTTTAATTCGACTCGATCCGATCCGCGCCTGCGCGAGTTTGCACGCGCAAATGCTCACGATTCGTGTTTCCGCATGCGTCGCGCGTGCGCGCTATAGTCCCGATACGATTTCACGCTGGAGCACGCGATTATGAAAGGCGATACCCAAGTCATCAAACATCTGAACAAGGTGCTGTACAACGAGCTCACCGCGATCAACCAGTATTTTCTGCACGCGAAGATGTACCGCAACTGGGGCTACAAGGAGTTGGCCGAGCACGAGCACAAGGAATCGATCGACGAGATGAAGCACGCCGATGCGCTGATCGAGCGCATCCTGTTTCTCGAAGGCCTGCCGAATCTGCAAACGCTGGGCAAGCTGCTGATTGGCGAAACCCCGAAGGAAGTCATCCAGTGCGACCTGAAACTCGAACAGGCGGCGCACCTCGATCTGAAAACCGCGATCGCACATTGCGAATCCTGTGGCGATTACGTCAGCCGCGAATTGTTCGAGCAGATCCTCGAATCCGAGGAAGAACACATCGACTGGCTGGAAACCCAACTTGGCCTGATCGCTCAGCTGGGTGACGCGAATTACCTGCAGACCAAGCTCGCAAGCTGACTTTCAGGCCACACTTTTCGTCAGCAGCGAGTTCAGCTCGACCGTCACACGCTGAAAGCTGCGCTGGATTTCGGCGACCAGGATCGGTGCCTCGTTGCCCAGCGTTCCGGCGCGCGCGCCATGCTCCAGCCGCTTGGCCAGTTCAGACAAGCCGAGCGCACCGAGATTGGCGCTGGTGGATTTGAGCGAATGCGCCGGCGCGATCAAGCCTTCGGCATCCGCGCGCGCCGCTGCCTGTTCCAGCGCCGCGACAGCTTTCGGCGTGTCTTCCAGATACACCCGTACCAGGTCGGTGAACTCATCGCCCATCACATCGAGCAGATCGCGCACGACGTCGGTATCGAGCACGCCCTCGCGCAGCATGGCAGGTGCCGGTGGCGATGCAGTGGCTGTTACGGGCAACGCTGCCGCCACCGCAGGTTTGCTCGGTGGCGATGGCGGCGCCACGATCTGCGATTTCGCTCCCGCCGGCAGCCAGCGCCGCAATGTCTGTTCGAGCAGGGCGCGATTGAGCGGCTTGGACATGTAATCGTCCATGCCGGCATTCAGGCATTTTTCGCGGTCGCCGGCCATCGCATTTGCGGTCATGGCGATGATCGGAATGCGCTTGCCATTCTTGTCGGATTCGTTCTGGCCGGCCTCGTTCTGACGACGGATACGTGTGGCTGTATAGCCGTCCATTACCGGCATCTGGCAATCCATCAATATCGCGTCGAAGCGCTGCTGTTCGAGCGCGTCCAGGGCTTCCTTGCCGTTTTCCGCCACGACCAGGCTCACGCCGATCAGGCTGAGCAGCCGTTGCGCGACCTGGCGATTGACGACATTGTCCTCGACCAGCAGCACATGTCCGGCCAGTGGCGTCGCCACGGCGGCGGGCTGGTCGATTTGCACCTGCGGCGCGGACTCGACCGCGCGCGGCGCGAACACGCCGGCATCGGCATGTTCGCCTGCGCCGAGCAGCTTGGTCACGGCGCCGCGCAATTCGCCTTCGCCGTATTGACGCGGCAGGGTCGCGACGCGCGTTTCGACGGCGAGTTCGGCGGGCGCCGGCTCATCGCCGAGCAGAAACACGAAGCGCATGGCGTCGAGCGTGGGATCGCGCACGACGTTTTTCAGCAGGCCAACGCAGGCACCGATGGGAAGCGCGCCTGCATCGAGGATCAGCAGATCGTAGGCCCAACTCTCGCCCATGCTCGCGGCCGAGCGCAGCTTGGCCAGCGCATCGGCGGCGGCGGCGGTTTGCAGAAAAGTCACGCCCCAGGAAGTGAAATAGCTGCCGAGACGGCGCATGCACGTCGCATCGCTGGACAGCACCAGCGCACGTGCGCCATGCAGATCACGGCGACTGCTGGCGACGTCGCCGAGCGCCTTGAGCAGGGGCACGCTGAACCAGAACAGCGAACCTTTGCCGGGCTCGGAACGCACGCCGATCTTGCCGTTCATCAGCTCGACGATACGTTTGCAAATGACCAGACCAAGTCCGGTGCCGCCGTGCATGCGCGTGGTCGAGGCATCGGCTTGCGAGAACGGTTGGAACAGCTTCGCTGCTGCCTCTGGCGCGATGCCGGCGCCGGTATCCTTGACCGCGAACAGGATTTCAAAATGCGTGCGCGTTTCGCCGCGCTTGCTCAGATGGATCATGACCGAGCCGCGCCGGGTGAACTTGATCGCGTTGCTTGCCAGGTTGGTAAGGACCTGACGCAGCCGCACCGGATCGCCGCGCACCGCCAGGCGCACGCTCGGCTCAATAGTCACGTTGAAGTCGATGCCCTTGGCCTCGGCGCTTTTTTCCATCAAGCGGCGCACCGAGTCGGTGACTTCGCGCAGATTGAGCCCGACGCTTTCGAGTTCGAGCTTCTTTGCCTCGATCTTGGAATAATCGAGGATGTCGTCGACGATGCGCAGCAGTTCGCGTGCGGATTTGTACGCGGTTTGCAGATAATCCAACTGGTCCGGCGCCAGTTTGGTAGAAAGCAAAATATCCAGAAGTGGAATAATTCCATTGAGCGGCGTGCGGATTTCGTGGCTCATCGTGGCCAGAAATTCGCTCTTGGCCATCATCGCCGCTTCGGCTTGCTGCTTGGCCAGCAGCAATTCGCCTTGCACGCTGCGCAGCTTGTCGAGTTCGGATTGCATCGCGGCGGTTGCCGACGGCGGCGCAACGGATACGACCGCAGGCAATGCGGCTACCGGCATTTCCGGTTCCGGCAACGGTTCGGCCGCGTAGGCACGCCAGCCGATCCAGCCGCCGAGTGCGGCGAGTACCAGCAACGGCGCAATCCACAGCGCCTGTTGCGGTGGCAGCACGAACGGTGCGCCCAGGCCGATGGCAACGACGATGGCGAGACTGATGCGCACGATCCACGGTGCCGCCGGGTGCAACCGGCGCAGCGAAGCGTCGAAACGGCGATCAGGCAGTCGTGGCATGGAAATCAAAACTCAGATCCTGTCCGGCCTGCTGGACGAAGTCGCCCTGGATGTAGTCGATACCGGTGGTCCACAGCAGCGACGCACTTTGCGCGTCCTCGATGCGCGGCGCGATCACCTTGCTGCCGCGTTCGTGCGCGTGCGCAACGATCTGGCGCAGTTCTTCGCGCAATTGTCCGTTGCGCAAACCCTCGCCGCTGTAGCGTGGCGAAAGTTTCAGGAAGGTCACCGGCAATTGTTCCAGCAACTGGAATGAAGCCGGATTGGCGTCGAACATCGACAGCGACAGATGCACGCCGAGTTCGCGCAAGTCTTTTGCAAAGGCGGACAGGTCGCGCAGGTTCGCCAGCACCTCGGGCAGACGGAATTCCAGCACCAGTTGCGCCGCGGCCAGGCGCCGGGTTTCGAGCAACTGGCCGAGCCAGCCGATGCGCTGTACATCGCTTGCGGCCTCGATCGACTGGCTGGCGAACAGGCGCACCGGGCGCCGTTGGCGCACGCGTTCGGCCATCACCAGCAGGCAGCGCGACAACACCCAGCGGTCGATCTCGGCGGCGAGGCCTTCGCGTTCCGCCAGCGGCAGGATTTCGGTCGCGGTATACAATTTTCCACCATCGCCGCGCAGCCGCAGCAGGGCCTGGAATTGTTCCTCGTCGTCACCCTGCAGCGAAACCACCGGCTGGAACAGCAACTGGAAATCCTCGGCCTTGAGCGCGTCGCGGATGCGTTGTGCCAGCACCTGATCGGTGGCGCCGGCCGCCGTCTCGCGCGCGACGCGAAACAGGCCGATGTGCTTGCCGCCCGGCGCGCGTGCGTCGGCCATTGCGCGCTCGGCGGCGTTGAGCATGGCGCCGGCATCGCCGAGTCCGGCGGCAAAGGTGCAGATGCCGAAGGTCAGACTCACACTCAGGGTCTTGCCCTCGTGTTCGAACACTTCGCGTGCGGTGCGATCGCGCAGTTCGCCGGCCAGTTGCATCAATGTGGCTTCGTCGCCGGCATGGCAGAGCAGGGCGAAGCTGGTGTCGCCATAGCGAGTGGTCAGATCCGCGGGCTGAATATGCGAAGCGATGAAGGCGCCGACTTGATTGAGCAGGGCGTCGAAGTTGGTCAGGCCCACGCGCTCGCGAATTTGCCCCGCCGCGTCGATCTCCACATACAGCAGTCCGCCGCCATGTTCGGCCGGATCTTCGCCGGCGAGCACGGCGTTGAGCCGATCGAGCAGATGCGCGCGTTCGTACAGGCCGGTGACCGGATCGCGCGGATTCTGTGCCTGCGCGCGGCGACTGAGTGTGCGTGCACGCCGGGCGCGGTTGGTCACCGCGGAAATCAAATGCTTGGGCCGGATCGGCTTGGACAGGAAATCGTCGCCGCCGGCATTGAGCGCCTCGAAGTGTTTTTCCTCGTCGTGCTCGCCGGATAAAAACACGATCGGCGTGGTGATGAAGGCCTCGCGCTCGCGGATGATCGCGGTCAGTTCCATGCCGTCGCAGTTCGGCATGTATAAATCCATCAGAATGAGTTCGGGTTTGAACGATTCGAGCTGATCGAGCGCGGCCAGCGGATCGGTGACCGCGCAGGTGCTCATGCCGGCCTTGCGCAGAATCGATTCGGCGAAGATCGCCTGCGCGCGATCGTCTTCGACGATCAGCACGCGGAACGGATCGGCGCTGTCGGCTTCCAGCAATTCGGCGATGCGCGTCATCACATCGCCGGACTGCGCTGGCAGTTCGATGAAGCTGTCGGCGCCGGCACGCATCGCCCGCAGGCGCACCGGCAGTTCGCCGGAATTGGAAAACGTGAGCAGGGCCAGGCGGCGACTCAGGCGTGCGCGCGCGGCCTTGATCATGTCGCCGATGGGTTCGAGCGAATCCTGGAATGGCGCATCGATCGCGACCAGATGCGGGGCGAACGCGGCCAGCATTTCCTTCAACTCGGCGACGCTGTCGAGCAGCGTCAATTCGTAACCGGCGGCTTCGATTTTCTGGTCGACTTCACAGGCCAGCGGATTGCCGTCGCTCAGGTGATACACCTTGCGCAACTCGACGCCGCGCGCCGCGGCGACAGTTTGGCCAAGGTCGGATTCTTTCGATGCAAGAACCGGAACCGGTGCAATCGGCGCTACGCTTGCTGCGGGCTTTGCCGCCACCATGACCGGCGCGCTGACTGGCGCGGGTGTCGGTGGGATTGGTGCGACGGGTGCTGTGGGCGCAACCGGCGCGACGGCTGGAACCGGAACGGCGCGTGGCGGAATCGGTGTGGCCACGGCGGCCGGTTTGGCGACACGCACAACCGGAGCGAAGCGTTTCCAGTATTCCGGCGGTGGCGTGACTTGCAACGCGAACGGACCGGTTTGCACGTTGGCCACCGTCAACGCGGCCACGGCTTGGGCGGCGCTGGGTTCGCCGTAGCGATTTTCGTGCTGGGCGATCAGCGGTTCGAGTTCACGCAATTGCGCGGCGAAGGCTTCGGTCTGAGTCGCGTCGGGAATCGCCACCCGTTCGACAAACGGCGCGAGAAATCCTTCCAGCGCGAACAGACGCTCGCCGAGATCGAGCAGGGCGTAGCGGCCGCAGGCACCGGCCAGAGTTTGCACTTCGCGGAACAGGATCGACAGCGCGTTGATGTCCCAACCTTGCGTACACAGGCGTTGGCCGCGCTTGCGCAGGGTATCCAGGCGCTTGGGCAAGTGCCGCAGAAAGGCCAGTCGCAGTTCCGCTGCCTGTTGGGTATCGTCTTGCGTCATTGCCGAATTCCGTGGTCGCGGAACTATACCAGCGCCGCGTCGAAACCTTCCACAATGCTTCAGGTTTGCGCTTCAACTCCTTGACGCAGGCTGTGGACGCTGCCGTCGGCTTTACTCAAAAGCCGGGCTTGACCACGGCCAGAATCACGATCGCGATCAGGAACAACGCCGGTAGTTCGTTGAACAACCGCAGCCAACGCGGCGAGCGCGTGCAGCGATCCTGCGCGAACTGGTTTTTCAGCCGCACCAGGTACAGGTGATAAACGATCAGGCCCAGCACCAGGGTCAGTTTTGCGTGCAGCCACGGCTGCTGCAGATAGCCGGGGACGAGCAGCAAGGTCCAGACGCCGAAGATCAGGGCGAGTGTTGCGCCGATATGGGTGATGACCAGCAGCCGGCGCTCCATGATTTTCAATTGCGCGCGTACCGCATCCTGACTCGCTTCGGCGTGATAGACGAACAGGCGCGGCAGATAGAACAGTCCGGCGAACCAGGTCACCACGAAGATCACATGCAGGGCTTTGATCCAGAGCCAGGTCATCGGGATGCACCTGTGAGAGCGGCGTCACAGTATATGCCGCGGCGCGGGCTGCGCGCTTGACGTGCGCGCAAAGGCAAGGCTATAACGCCGCTCCCCCCGCCGGCTTCGCGCCGCGCCACTCGACTTGCGCATGGCCAATGTTCTGCCGCCACCCATCCTTGTAGTCCGGCCACAGCATTCCGCGCGCGGGCGCCGCTTCGTGGTGCTGATCCTCTTGGCCTGGATGCTGTCGCTGGCACTGGCTTTTGGATTGGGGCATATGGCGCGGCAGTGGGTTGACGGGCTGGTCGATCACGCGGCACTGGCCAGTGCGAAAAAAGATCGCGATGCGCAATTGCAGCGGATTGCCGTACTCGAGCGTGCCGAGCAAGTAGCGCGCGCGGCCAACGGCGACTTGCAGCAAAGCCTGCGCGATCGCCAGGAAGAGATCGCCGGATTGCGCGCCGATCTGGCGTTCTACAGCCGCCTGACCGATGGCGCCAGCAAGCTCGAAGGCCTTAACGTGCACGGCATCCACTTGCAGGCCGGGGCCGCACCACGAGTATACAATTTCACCATAACCCTGACCCAGACCTTGAAATCCGGCCAGGTCGCCAGCGGCTATGTGCGCCTGAGCGTCAGCGGCGTGCAGGCCGGCAAGCTGACCACGCTGGCGTGGAGTGAACTGGCGCCGAATCAGGATGTGTCGGGCCTGGTGTTTTCGTTCAAGTATTTCCAGCAAATTGCCGGGACTCTGATGGTGCCGGAAGGCTTCGCCCCCAATCGCATCCGCGTCGAAGCCGATGCCGGCGGCGACATGGGCCGCGCGGATCAGGAATTCGCCTGGACCGATGCCATCGCCGATCAGGCCGCTCAGGAGGTTTCCGATGTTCAACACTAAGAAAGATGCACAGACCGTGGTCGAGGCGACAACCTTGATCGCCGCCGGTACCGAAATCCGTGGCGATATCCACTTCAAGGGCCGCCTGCATGTCGACGGCAAGGTTGAAGGCGCGATTCGCGGCGAGGGCACGCAGGCGATGTTGACCTTGTCCGCGCATGCCAGCGTAACCGGCGAAGTGCAGGCGCCGCACATCGTCATCAATGGCGCCATCGTTGGTGATGTGACCGCGAGCGAACGCCTGGAACTGGCCAGCAATGCACGTGTGGAAGGCAACGTCTATTACAAGCTGCTGGAAATGTCCGCTGGCGCGCAGATCAACGGCAAGATGGTGTATCGCGCCGAACCGCAGCGGCAATTGCCCAAACCCGAACCGGCGGCCGATGTGGCGGACAAGACCACCAAGTCTTGAAAACAACGGAGCCATCACGATGTATGCTGGGTAATCCGCGCCGCTGGAAACACCCGTGAACGACACTCCGAACTACCAGAACGCCCTTGACGAACCGCTGTTGTTCACCGCTGCCGCGGCGCACAAGGTGCGTGAGCTGATTGACGAGGAGAACAACCAGAATCTCAAGCTGCGTGTCTACATCTCCGGTGGTGGCTGCTCGGGTTTCCAGTACGGTTTCACCTTCGACGAACAAAGCGCCGAAGACGATCTGGCCGTGGTCAAGGATGGCGTGACTCTCGTGGTCGATCCGCTCAGTCTGCAATATTTGATGGGTGCCGAAGTCGATTACAGCGAAAACCTGCACGGTGCGCAGTTCGTGATCCGCAATCCGAACGCAAAGACGACCTGCGGCTGCGGGTCTTCATTTACTGTCTGAGTATGGAAAAGCGTCAGCGTGACCGGCATCGATTGCGATTCGCGCACTTCCACAACCCCTACGCAAGCCGTGCTGCACACGGCTTGCGTCGCCTCCTTGACTCAAGGGGGCTGAACTAAAGTGCAATCGAGCAGCGTGCGCAGCCGCCACAATGCCTTCACCGCGTTGGAACTGGATCGCGGCAGCGAGCATCGCGATGATTCCGTGTGGCTTGCTGAACATCGCGATGCACCGACGGCACGCTATCTGATTTTGAGTGTCGATGGTCGTGCCTTGCTCGCCGCCGATCGACGCCGCCTGCACGAATTCAACGTCGTTGAGCGCGGTCGATTTGCGCCGGGCGCGGCACCGAGTTTTCTCGGCAGCGCGAGCGGCAGCGATTATTTCCTGTTGTGTGTGGATGACGCCGTGGCGGCGAATGCCGCGGCGGAAACCGGTGCCGTCGCGCTTGATCTGCGCAGCGCCGGCGCCAGTCTGCCGGCCTTCGATGCCGGCCTGTTCGCCTATGCGCGCGGACTGGCGCATTGGCAGCAGCGCACGCGCTTTTGCCCGGCATGCGCGGCGCCGCTGAAGTTCGAGGCCGGCGGTCATCGCGCCAAGTGTACGAATCCACAATGTGG
Organism: Rudaea sp.; assembly: GCA_025451955.1. Lineage (GTDB taxonomy): Bacteria > Pseudomonadota > Gammaproteobacteria > Xanthomonadales > Rhodanobacteraceae > Rudaea. Next base: position 8,976 of record JANWJJ010000106.1, read on the forward strand.
CATCGAGCAATTTCCGCGCACCGATCCGGCGATCATCGTCATAGTTGGCGATGGCGACCGTTGCCTGCTCGGACGCGGGCACGCTTGGCCGGAACAGCGCTATTCCACCCTGGCCGGTTTCGTCGAACCGGGTGAAACGCTTGAAGACGCGGTGCGCCGCGAAGTGCTGGAAGAATCCGGCGTGCGCGTCGGCGAGTGCGATTATCATTCGTCGCAGCCGTGGCCGTTTCCGGCGTCGATCATGCTCGGTTTCACCGCGCAGGCCGAAGACGCGACGATCCATCTTGGAACGGAACTGGCCGAGGCGCGCTGGTTCAGCGTGGATGAACTGGTCGATGGCCTGAAAGCGCGAACGCTCGGCCTGTCATCGCCCTTGTCGGTGTCGTATCGTCTGATCGAATATTGGTTACGCCAGACCGCCGGGCTTGAATTGGCGGCGCTGACGCACGATGATCCCCCGGCGATTATGCGACGCTGACGGCGTTGCCGGTACACGACGGATAGAATCGCCACTGATAGAATCGGCGCATGGCCACCAAACTCGTTGCGATCCTGCTGGTACTGCTCATCTGCCGCGGTCTGCCGGACATGGCGCGGCTGCGGAATTTTTCCTGGTGGCGAGCGTGGCTGAACCAGCTCGGCGCCTCATCCGCAACGATGGCGCTGGTGTTCGGCGTCGGCTTGCCGGTGCTGGTTTGCGCGCTGCTGCAAGTTGCGTTGCATAGTGTGTTTTTCGGCCTGACCGGCGTCGTGTTCGCGGTCGCGGTGCTGTATTACTGCTGGGGACCACGCGATCTGGAGCGCGATGTCGAAGCGGTCGCCAAGGCGCCGGACAGCACGCAACGGCTTGTGGCTGCGCAGGCGCTGCGCGCCGATGGGCAGACGTCGGAGTTGGCGTTTACGGCCGAGGCACTGGTGGCGGCTGCGTTCAATGCCGCACTGGCGCGTTGGTTCGGCGTGCTGTTCTGGTTCGGTCTGCTCGGTCCCGGCGGCGCACTTTTGTATCGTTTGACGCAAATGCTCGCTTGTATACCCGAGCTTGCCGAGCGCCCGCTTGCCCGGCGCGTCGCGGCGATTCTCGACTGGGCGCCGGCGCATCTGATGGCGTTGGCGCTCGCGCTGGCTTCGAATTTCGATGCTGTGTTTACCACCTGGCGCGATTACCACCACGCGCATCCGCAGGGCTATGCCAGCTTTGATCCGGGTTTTCTCGATGCCATCGCGCGTGCCAGCGTCGATGCCGATGTCGCCGCCGATGACGAACACGCCCAGACTGCGCACAGTCCGCTGATTGCCCTCGACGACGCGATGGTGTTGGTGCGCCGCGTGCTGATCGTGTGGCTCACCCTGATCGCCTTGATTGTGCTGGGCGGCTGGTTCGGGTGACGGGCGACCGTTACGCCGCGTCCCCGCGCAACTCCCGCACCTTCGCTTCCAGCACCACGGCCGTTGCTTCCGCAGCCGGCACTGCCGATCCGGCAACGAGTTCGATCTTCGACCAGAATCGGCGCGGGACGCGCAGACGGCCAAGCGCGGTGTCGCAACGGCTGAACACGCTGCCCCACAATCCACGCAATGCCAGTGGCACCACCGGCACGGGCCGCGTGGCGAGGATGCGTTCGACGCCGGGGTGGAAGCGCTGGATCTCGCCGTCGCGGGTGATGCCGCCTTCGGGAAAGATGCAGACGATATTGCCTTCCGCGAGTTCCTTATCCACTTCGATGAAGGCGCGTTCCATGATGGCAGGGTCTTCCTTGGCGCCGGCAATCGGAATCGCCTTGGCGGACTTGAACACGAACTTGAGAAACGGGATGTCGAAGATCTTGTAGTACATCACGAAGCGCACCGGCCGGCGCACGCAGCCCATGACGATCAGCGGGTCCATGAAACTGACGTGGTTGCACACCAGCAGCACGGCGCCGTGTTCGGGAATATTTTCCAGTCCTGATGTGCGGATGCGATAAAGCGTGTTGATCAGCACCCAGTCGATGAAGCGCAACAGGAATTCCGGCACCAGAGTATAAATGTATATAGCGACCACGGCGTTCATCAGTGCCGTGGCCAGGAGCAGGGCGGGAATGCTCAACTGCGCCTTGTTCAGCAGGATCGTCGACAGCAGCGCGGCGACGACCATGAACAGGGCGTTGAGGATGTTGTTCGCCGCGATCACGCGCGAGCGCCGCGCCGGATCGCTGCGCGTCTGCACCAGCGCAAATAGTGGCACGATGAAGAAGCCGCTGAAGATCGCCATCAGCACCAGGTCGATCAGGATGCGCCACGTATGCGGCTGCGCCAGCATCGCCGCGACCCCCAGGTTCAACGCGCCGGCATTGCCGGGATGGGCGAAATACAGATCGGCACCGAACACGGTCATGCCGATCGAGCCGAACGGCACCAGACCGATCTCGACCTTGTGCCCGGACAATTTTTCGCACAGCGCGGAACCTACGCCGATGCCGACCGAAAAAATCGCCAGCAGCAAGGTGTACACGCCGGGGCCGCCGCCGAGGACTTCCTTGGTGAAGTTCGGCAACTGGGTAAAGTAGATCGAGCCGTAGAACCAGAACCAGGAAATACCCAGGCAGGACAGGAAGACGGAACGGTTGCCGCGAATGTAGGCGAGGTTGCGCCAGGTTTCAGTGAACGGATTCCAATTGAGTTTCAGATCGGGATCGGGCGCCGGCGCACGCGGCATCGCCAGCGCGCAAATCAGGCCGACGATGGCGATGCCGATTGCGGTGCCGCCGACCAGCCAGGCGCCGATGCCCTCGACGCGAATCAGTTCCGAACCCAGGATCGTGCCGAGCAGGATCGCCACGAAGGTCGCCAGCTCGATCAAGCCGTTGCCGCCGACCAGTTCGCGCTCATCGAGTACCTGCGGCAGCAGGCCGTACTTGAGCGGGCCGAACAGGGTCGAATGCACGCCCATCATGAACAGCATTGCCAGCAACAGGGGAATGTTGCGACTCAGGAATCCCGCGCAGGCGATGACCATGATCGCGATTTCGAGAACCTTCACGAGCTGCGCCAGGCGCGCCTTGTCGAACTTGTCCGAGAGCTGGCCGCTGGTCGCGGAGAACAGCAGGAAGGGCAGAATGAACAGACCGGCAGCGAGATTGGTATAAAAATTCACATCGGCAACGGTCAATTGCGCGGTGAGGAAGGCGACCAGGATCACCAGCGCGTTCTTGAACACGTTGTCGTTGAACGCGCCCAGCGCCTGGGTCAGGAAAAATGGCAGGAACCGGCGCTCGCGCAGCAACTGGAACTGGTTTTGATCGGACATGCCGGCCTCCCTTTGGCTGAAGCGTAGCAAACTGCGCACCTCGCGCGAACTGGTGAGCCGGCGCGTTGCCCGTTAGACTGTACGGCCCATACCACCCACCGGCGCGCCTTGCGCCGGTTTCAAGCGATGCCCCCATGCCGAAATCCTTAATTTTGTTCCGCAGCGGCGCGCTTTGCGCGCTGCTGTGCCTGTGTGCGCCAAATTTGTTTGCTGCCGCCGATGACGCGCTGGTCAAGACCTTGCCGCTGCCGGATACGGCCAAGCTCAAGCCCGCCGAGGTCAAGGAACTCGCCGATGCGCGCGCCGATTTCGACAAGTCGCGCATCAACCTCATCGGCGACGCGTTGGCAACTGCTTATGCCCAGATTGGCGCGATCTACGCGCGCAATGGTTTCAACGACATCGCCGCGATCGCGTTCTACGACGCCTCCCAACTGGCGCCGAAGGACGGCCGCTGGTTGTATCTGCGCGGCGTGATCGCGAATGCGCAGAAAAATTCCGCCGCTGCGCGCGCGGATTTCCAGGCTGCATTGGCGCTGGACGATATTTATCTGCCGATCCGTTTTCGTCTGGCCGATACGCTGATGAGCCAGGGCGACGTCGACGCTGCGCACAAATTACTGCTCGATGCGTTGCCGCAGCATGCGGATCAGCCCGCCCTGCTCGCCATGCTCGGCCGCATCGAACTCAAGCAAAAGCAATATGGTGCAGCGATTGAGCACTTGCAGCACGCGCTGAAACTCGAGCCGCAGGCGAATGCGCTGTACACGGATCTCGCCGTCGCGTACGCCGGTCAGGGGGATGCACAACAGGCCAGCGTGGCGAAAGCCAAGGCCGGGCCCGTGCCGCCAGCGATCGACGATCCGCTGGTGGCCGGCATGTACCACAGCGACCCGCAATTGAGCGGGCCGCCGTTGCAGCAAGCACGGCAATTGTTGGCGCAACATGCGTTTGTGCTGGCGCGCGGGGTAGTCGATGAGGCGCTGAAAAGCAACGCTGACGATGTCGAAGCGCTGGCGCTGGCTGCGCGCATCGATGCACTGCTGGGCAAGCACGTCGTCGCGCAGGCCGAGGCCGCGCGTGCGCTCAAACTCAAGCCGGACAGCGCCAGCGCGAACTTGAGTCAAGGTATGGTCTACGAATTCGCTGGCGACGACGCCAATGCCTACGCGTTCTATCAGCGCGCCGTGCATGCCGATCCGAAACAGGCCGACGCGCGATTGCTGTTCGGCAATGCGCTGATGCGGCGCGGACAATATGCGCAAGCCGCCGAGCAATATCGCCAATTGGCAGCGATTGATCCGAAGGGCGATGACGTCGATGCGCGTCTGGCCGCCGCACAGGTCGCCGATGGCCGTTGCGGCGAGGCGCTGGCGAGCGTCAATGCCGGGCTTGCCAAGCGCGCGGAGGATGGCGATCTGATGCAGGTGTTCGTACGCCTAGCCAGTACCTGCAAGGCGGCGACGCCCCAGGAGCGCAGCATGGCGCTGGATTATGGCAAGGCCTTGTACAAGCAGCGTCCTGATGCGGCCGACTCGTCGGCGCTGGCGCTGGCCTACGCGGCGCAAGGTAAATTCGACGACGCGCAAAACTCGCAAGCCGAGGCGATTTACGAAGTGGTGCGCAATAGCAATACGCTGCGCGCAAAGATGTACCGCGAAACCATGCGCCAGTTCGTCGCCAAACAGGTCCCCGACCGGCCTTGGCCGGCGGATCATCGCTACTTCAAGCCGCCGATGTTGACCCCCTTGTCGGCTCCGGAAGCGGCCAAACCGGCAGCAAAATCCCACTGATCCGGGTTGCCGTCGCGCGGCGGCGTTGCCAAGCCGCGCAGTTTTCGTCACCATCGCGACAATGACCGGATGGCGCGAACGCTGGCGGGAATGGAGACGCAAACCGCGCAACGCGGAGGCGTCAACGGGCGTCGTCTGGCATCTGCGGGTGGAACGCGAGCGTGGCGCGGTCGGCCGGCTCAGCGATCGGCTCGAACAAACCTTGCGGCCGAGCGTGCCGGAAACTGCGTTGCGTGCCGTGCAAGTCGCGCTGGACGAACTGCTCACCAACGTCATCATGCACGCGCGCCAGGCCTCCGGCCCGATCGAGCTGCAACTCGCGCGCACGCCGGGTGCGCTCGACGTCAGCGTCAGCTATCTCGCCGAAGCGTTCGATCCGACCCAATGGCAATCCGAACCGCGCGGCGGCAGCGTCGAGGATTCGCAGATCGGCGGCCACGGCATCCGTCTGGTGCGCGCACTCATGGACGATTTCCGCTACGAATATGTGGACGGCCGCAACGTGCTGCATTTGCGCAAGCGCTGCTGAAGGTTTTCGGCGGTTGATTCGTGCGCCGGCGGACAGCCGTGCTTGACAGCCATTGCGGCCTCGCGCAATCTGCGTTCGCTTTGCCGTTTGTGTCGGCATTTTACCAGGGGAAATTGCATGCGTTGTCTACGTTCTTGTCTTGTGCTCGTCGCGCTGGGTACGGTCGCGCTGCCGGCACTGGCGACAGTCACTGATGTCGCCGTCTATCATCTGGGCGAAGCCGATCCCGGTGCAGTCGCGGGCGGTGCCGGCGACAATCCCACGGTGGCGAGTGTGGGCGCGCCAAATCTTGCCAAGGCAGGCGGCCCAACCTATTCGTCCGACGTGTCGCCGCGCATCGGCAGCACCTTGTCGATGGTGTTCAACGGCACGACCGACAAATACGCAAATTCCACGGGTGTCGCTTCGACCCTGACCGACAATTTCGGCGTCGAGGCCTGGGTGAAATCCGATGGCAGCACGACCAACAACGCGGCGATCGTGTACAACGGCAACAGCTCGACGAGTGGCTGGGGAATTTACCGGTTTGGCGGAAATTACGGCTTGCTCTACGGCGGCAATATCTTGCTCAATGGTCCTGCCATCACGACGCAATGGACGGAATTGGCGGTCGTGCGCGACAACGGCACCACGACTTTCTACGTCAACGGTGTGGCATCATTCACCACGGCGACCGGCCCGAATCCGCCGGCTGGTGGCGTGGGCATCGGCGGCAACCCTTTGGTTGCCGCCGAATTTTTTGGCGGTGAAATCGACGAGGCGCGCATTTTCTCATTCGTGTCCGGCGCGTTTTCGGTCGGTGATCTCAACCTGCCGCCGCCAGTGGCGACGCCGATGTTGTCGGCTCGCTCGCTCGCATTGCTGGGCTTCGGATTGCTTGCGCTCGCCGGATTCACCCTGCGTCGGCGCATGCGCTAAGACTCACGACGAACTTCAGCATTTGCCGAGCGCGCGATAGCCGATATCGCGGCGATACTGCATGCCGTCGAAACGGATCCGGCGCACTGCCGCATAGGCGTGCGTTTGCGCTGCGGCCAGATCCGTGCCCAGCGCGCACACGGTCAGCACGCGGCCGCCGCTGGTCAGAATTTTCCCATTTTCCACTTTTGTACCGGCGTGGAAAACCTTGACATCCGGTGTGAACGCCGCATCGTGACCGCTGACGATGTCGCCACTATGCACCTTGCCCGGATAACCCTGCGCGGCGAGCACCACGCCGAGTGCGGGCCGTGGATCCCACGACACGCTGATACGATCCAGGCGCCCGTCGAGTGCGGCATCGATCAGGTCGAGCAAATCCGAGCGCAGGCGCATCAGGATCGGCTGGGTTTCCGGATCGCCCAGACGCACATTGAATTCGATTACGCGCGGTGCACCGCCGCGATCGATCATCAGGCCGGCGTAGAGAAAACCGATGAACGGCGCGCCCTCGGCGGCCATGCCCGCCAGCGTCGGTTCGACGATCTCGCGCAGGATGCGCGCATCGATTTCCGGCGTGACCACCGGCGCCGGCGAATACGCGCCCATGCCGCCGGTATTCGGGCCGAAGTCGCCATCATCGCGGCGCTTGTGATCCTGGCTGGTCGCCAGCGGCAGTGCGCGGCGGCCGTCGCATAACACGATATAGCTGGCTTCCTCACCGTCGAGAAATTCCTCGATCACCACTCGCGCCGATGCCGCACCGAGCGCATGCGCGCCGAGCATGTCGTGCAGTGCCTGTTCGGCATCGGCCAGGGTCAGCGCCACCACGACGCCCTTGCCGGCAGCCAGGCCGTCGGCCTTGACCACGATCGGCGCGCCCTGCGCACGCACGTAGGCCAGCGCTGGGATCAAGTCGCTGAAGGCGGCATAGCGCGCCGTGGGAATGTTGTGACGGGCGAGAAATTCCTTGGCAAAGGTTTTGGAACCTTCCAGTTGCGCGGCGATCTTGCGCGGGCCGAAGCAGCGCAAACCCTCGCTGCGGAAACGGTCGACCACGCCGGCGACCAGCGGCACCTCAGGGCCAACGACGGTCAATGCAACATTTTCCACTTTTGCCAAATGCAGCAATCCGTCGATGTCGTGCATGGCGACAGCGGCATTGCGCACGCCGGGTTCCAGCGCGGTGCCGGCATTGCCGGGCGCGACGATCACTTCGCTCACGCGCGGCGATTGCTTCAATTTCCAGGCCAACGCGTGTTCGCGGCCGCCGGAACCGATAACGAGAATTTTCATGTGAATTGCATAGTGACTGGATGGTTGCTTTGTTCGTCATTCCGGCTTTCGCCGGAATGACGAAATTTTTCAATGACGGAAATGGCGTACGCCCGTGAACACCATCGCCATATCGTTTTCGTCGGCGGCGGCGATCACTTCGGCGTCGCGCATCGAACCGCCGGGCTGGATCACGGCGCGGATGCCGGCCGCCGCCGCGGCATCGATGCCGTCGCGGAACGGGAAAAACGCGTCCGAAGCCATCATGCTGCCGTGCACATCGAGTCCGGCTTCCGCAGCCTTGATACCGGCGATCTTCGCGCTGATCACGCGGCTCATCTGGCCGGCACCGATGCCGATGGTGCGACCGTCGCGGGCATAGACGATGGCGTTGGATTTGACGTACATCGCCACATGCCAGGCAAATAGCAGGTTGCGCAGCTCGTCGGCATCGGGTACGCGCCGGGACACGACTTTCAGATCCGACAGCAGCAAGGTGTCGCGATCGGCATCCTGCACCAGCAGGCCACCGGCGATGCGTTTGTACTCGAGCGTGGACGCAAGTTGCTGCGGCCACTCGCCGCAGGCCAGCACGCGCACATTGGGTTTTTTGGAAAACGCGGCCAATGCGGCATCGTCCACTTCCGGTGCGATTACCAATTCGACGAACTGGCGTTCCAGAATCGCCCGTGCGGTGGCGGCATCCAGTCGCTGATTGAAAGCGATGATGCCACCGAATGCCGACACCGGATCGGTGGCGTAAGCGGCGTTGTAGGCATCCAGCGCGGTCGCGGCGAGTGCCACGCCGCAAGGGTTGGCGTGCTTGACGATGACGCAGGCCGGCGCCTTCTGGAACGCTTTTACGCATTCGAGCGCGGCGTCCGCGTCGGCGATGTTGTTGTAGGAAAGTTCCTTGCCGGCGAGGATGCGTGCCGTGGCGGCGACGCCGGGGGCAAGTTCGTGTTCGAGGTACAGCGCGGCGTTCTGATGCGGATTCTCGCCGTAGCGCAGGACCGCATCGCGCGCGAACGACAGATGCAAGACCGGCGGAAACTGCTCGACCCGTTCGGTTGCCGTGCGCGTGCCGAGCCAGTTCGCGATCGCGCCGTCGTAACGGGCGGTGTGCGCATAGACCTTGGCGGCGAAATGGCGGCGCTGTTCGAGCGTGGTGCCGTTGTTCGCGTGTAGGGTTTCGATCAGTTCGGCGTAGTCGGCCGGATCGACCACGGCGGCCACGTGTTCGTGATTCTTCGCGGCGGCGCGCAGCATGGCCGGGCCGCCGATGTCGATGTGTTCGATCGCAGCGGCCATCGGACAATCGGGCGCGGCGGTGACTTGTTCAAAAGGATACAAATTCACCACCAGCAGATCGATGCCGTCGATGCCGTGTTGCGCCATCACCGCGTCGTCGGTGCCGCGCCGGCCGAGCAAGCCGCCGTGGATCTTCGGATGCAGGGTCTTGACGCGGCCATCCATGATCTCGGGGAAACCCGTGATGTCGCTGACTTCGCGCACGTCCAGGCCCGCTTCGCGCAAGCTCCGTGCGGTGCCGCCGGTGGAGATCAAGGCAATGCCGAGCGTGTCCAGGCCGCGCGCCAGATCGATCAGGCCGGTCTTGTCGGACACGCTCAACAGCGCGCGCCGTATGGGTACGAGAGTGGCGTCGAACATGCGATTTCCCGCTGCGGCAGACGGGTGATTATAGCCGCTTGGGCTTCAGCTCAGTCCGCACGCCGTCAATTTCTTGCGCAAGGTGGCGCGATTGATGCCGAGTGCTATCGCCGCCTTGCTCTGGTTGCCGCCGCTCCAGTGCAGCACTTCGCGCAACAGCGGTGTTTCCACTTCGCGCAGCACCAGGTCGTACAGACCGTCGGGCATTTGCGAATCCAGGTCGGTCAGATAGCGGCGCACGGCGCGCGCGACGCATTCGCGCAGCGCCGGCTGCAACAGATTGTCGGCGGCCGAATTGCCGGCGGCGAAATTGTCGGCAACGGGATTGTCGGTAGCTGGATCGACGTGCGGGACGGGAACGGCATTCACAACGGTAACAACCCTTTTGGGACGCGCTGACTTCCTTGGTGGTACCCGCAGTCCGATCCAGGCAACGATCAGATAACGATCCGGAGGCGACGACGGGGCAGCGAGTCTAGCGCCAAGTTTGCGGTTTGATAAGTGCCGCGCAAGCTCAAAGGAATTTGAATTCGAAGGCCACCGCATTCTTGCCCGGATCGGCGACCTCGAACACCAGTGCCGCCGTCGCGCCGGAGGCCATGCCGCTGGCGATGTTGCGACTGTCGCCCAGATATTCCTGTGGCTGGAAACGGCGCATGGCGATGCGGTTTTCGTCCAGATCGGACAAGGTGATTTCGACTTCGGGCCAGGCCTGGTGGAAGTCCGCATCGTTGCGCAGGGTGGCGGAAATAATCAGGGCATTCGGCACCGATGGATGCGGTCGGATGTCGCGCGACAACAATTCGAGCCTTGCCGGATCGTGGCGCAGCGGCAGCAGGCAACCGAGTTCGGCGCAGGCGCGATCCAGCCACGGCCGTACCTGGGCGTCATCAAGCAGTGGCGCACGCTCGGCGTAACCGATCTGCGCCAGCAGACTGAACAGCAGGACGGCGGCGCCCACCGCCCACGGCCAGTTGCGTGTGTGCGATCGTGTGCGTTGCGCGCGCGCGAAGGCCGGCGTATGCGCGCGGCGCGGCGTCGGACGTTGTTGACGTTCGTCCGGATCGAACAGCGTCGCCTGCTGATTCGGTGTTGGCCGCAGCGCCGGCACCGACAACTGCGGCAGCGCGCCATCTCCCGTATGCGTCAGCAGATGCTGCACCGGCTCGGGCGGCAAGTGCTCGGTCAGTGTGCGCAGCGCATCGAACACGGCGGCGCAATGTCCGCAGCGCATGCTGCCATGACCCTCGGCGAGCGTGGCCGCGGCGATCTTGTAGATCGTCAGGCATTCTGGGCATTGGGTATACATGGCGCGATTGTAACGTGAATGGCCGTGCCGCGATGTCCGCTTATCCGTTCTTGCGCCGTCCGTCGATCCGCACCCAGTCCTCGCGCGCGGTGGCGGCGAGCGCGTCGAACCATTGCGCGTAATGTGCGAGCAAGTCGTCTTGCTGGCCTTGCAGGATGCCGGACAAGGCTAGTGCGCCGCCGGATTTCAAGCACTGCGCGAACTGCGGCGCCAGCTCGGCGAGCGGGCCGGCGAGGATATTCGCGACCAGCAGGTCGGTCTGTATTTGTGGAAAATGTTCAGGAAGATACAAATCCAGTTTGTCAGCGACGCCGTTGCGGTGCGCATTGTCGCGGCTGGCAGCCAGCGCCTGTGCATCGTTGTCGACGCCGATGACGCGCGCCGCGCCGAGCTTGAGCGCGGCGATCGCCAGCACGCCCGAGCCGCAGCCGTAGTCGATCACGGTCTTGCCGGAAAGATCGGCGGCATCGAGCCATTCCAGGCACAGCGCCGTGGTCGGATGCGTACCGGTGCCGAAAGCCAAGCCTGGGTCCAGACGCACGATTACGGCATCGTCGTCGCCCGCCGGTGGTTCGATATTCCACGGATAAATCCACAGGCGCCGGCCGAAGCGCATGGGCTTGAATTGATCCATCCAGGCGCGCGTCCAGTCCTGATCCACGACATCGCAGAAAGCGATCCGATCCGGCGCAAGTTCCGGCACGAGATCGGTCAGTGCATGCACGAGTCCGGCACGATCGGTATCGCTGGCAAACAGTGCTTGTACAGCGACGCCACTCCACAACGGCGTTTCGCCGACACCCGGCTCGAAAATCGCGCGCTCGTCGGGCGTATCGGCGTCGGCATCGCGCAAGGTGATCGACAGCGCGCCCAGGTCTTCCAGCGCCGCTTCGATACGCGCCTGTTGATCGGCGTGCAACGTGAGGGAAAGTTCGAGCCAGGACATGGCATCAACCCAGCGCGATGTTTTTCTCGCGCTGTTCGGCGATGCGCTTTTCCAGGTAATGAATGTTCTGGCCACCGCTGTGGAAGCCGACGTCGGCGATGATGCGCTGTTGCAGCGGAATATTCGTCTTGATGCCTTCGATGACCAGTTCGCCGAGCGCGATGCGCATGCGCGCAATCGCAGTGTCGCGGTCGCGGCCATGCACAATGAGTTTGCCAATCATCGAATCGTAATTCGGCGGAATGCGGTAGCCGTCGTAGATGTGCGTATCCATGCGTACGCCGGGGCCGCCAGCGGCGAGATAACGCTTGATCGTGCCGGGCGAAGGCATGAAAGTATCCGGGTCTTCGGCGTTGATGCGACATTCGATGGCGTGGCCGGTCAACTTGATGTCGGATTGTTGCAGCGACAATTTTTCGCCGGCGGCGATCAGCAACTGCTCGCGCACAAGATCAACGCCGGTGACGAATTCGGTGACTGGATGCTCGACCTGGATGCGCGTGTTCATCTCGATGAAATAGAAACGCCCGTTTTCGTACAGGAACTCGAACGTGCCGGCGCCGCGGTAGCCGATGCGCAAACAGGCTTCGACGCAGACCTTGCCGATCGCGTCGCGCTGTTCGGCACTGATGCCGGGCGCGGGCGCTTCCTCGACCACTTTCTGATGGCGGCGCTGCATCGAGCAGTCGCGCTCGCCCAGATGAATTGCGTTGCCCTGACCGTCGGCGAGCACCTGGATTTCCACATGCCGCGGATTCTCCAGATACTTCTCCATGTACACCTGATCGTTGCCGAACGCGGCCTTGGCTTCGGTCTTGGTCATGGTCACGGCGCTGCTCAGATGCGCCTCGGTATGCACGACGCGCATGCCGCGGCCGCCGCCGCCGCCCGACGCCTTGATGATGACGGGATAGCCGATTTCGCGCGCGATGCGAACGTTTTCTGCCGGATCGTCGCCCAGCGGGCCGCCGGAGCCGGGCACGCAAGGCACGCCGGCAGCTTTCATCGCCTTGATCGCCTGCACCTTGTCGCCCATCAGGCGGATGACGTTGGCGGTCGGGCCGATGAAGATGAAACCCGACTGCTCCACGCGCTCGGCGAAATCCGCGTTCTCGGACAGGAATCCATAGCCGGGATGGATCGCCTGGGCGTCGGTGACTTCGGCCGCGGCGATGATCGCCGGCACGTTGAGATAACTCTCCGCCGCCGGGGCGCCGCCGATGCAGACCGATTCGTCGGCCATACCGACGTGCTTCAGGTTTCTGTCGACCGTGGAATGCACGGCCACGGTCTTGATCCCCAGCGTGTGGCAAGCACGCAATATGCGCAGGGCGATTTCGCCGCGATTGGCGATGACGACTTTATCGAGCATGCCGCTGGCCTCAGCCGATCACGAACAATGGCTGATCGAATTCGACCGGCTGGCCGCTTTCGGCCAGAACGGCGAGCACGCGGCCGGCGGTATCGGCTTCGATCTGGTTGAACATCTTCATCGCCTCGATGATGCCCAGCGTATCGCCGACCTTGACCTGCTGGCCGATCTTGACGAAGGCGGGGCTTTCCGGATTCGGCGAGGTGTAGAACGTGCCGACCATCGGCGAGCGCAGTACGTGGCCGGGAGGCAATTCGTCGGTCGCCGGGCTCGCGACGCCGGTGGCCACGGGCGCGGCGACGGCGCGCACCGGTTCGGACTGCATCGGCAATGCCGGCGCTGCCGCGGCGGCCGCAAATCCGCCCTTGGGCAGGCGGCTCAGGCGCACGGATTCCTCGCCTTCCTTGATCTCGAGTTCGGACAGGTTCGATTCTTCGAGAATATCGATGAGCTTTTTGATCTTGCGTAAATCCACGGCGGTGTCCTCGAAGAGTTGTCGCGCCAATCAGCGCTTTTGCAGATGCTCGATCGCCGCGCTCAGGGCCAGGCGGTAGCTGTCGGCGCCAAAGCCGGCAATCACGCCGATGGCGATATCGGAAAAATACGAAAGCCGGCGAAACGGTTCGCGAGCGTGCACATTCGACAAATGCACCTCGATGAACGGAATCGCCACCGCCGCCAGCGCATCGCGCAAGGCGATGCTGGTGTGGGTGAAGGCGCCGGGATTGATCAGGATGAACGCGGTGCCATCATCGCGCGCCTGTTGCACGCACTCGATCAATTCGTGTTCGGCGTTGGATTGAAAGGTGGCGAGTTCGGCGCCAGATGCCTGCGCGTTCGCTGCAAGATCGGCGTTGATGTCGGCAAGCGTGGCGTGGCCGTAGATTTCCGGCTCGCGCGTGCCGAGCAGGTTCAGGTTGGGGCCGTGCAGGACGAGAATCTTTGCCACGCTGACGAATACCGTGCGGACCGATTGGCCCAGTCAAGGCGCGCAAGTGTGCAAGAGCGGGCCGGACTTGTCCAGCACGTTCGCGCCAAGATCGCGGAAGTTAGCCGATGTTAGCCGGAATGCGGCGGCGGCAGATGCGGCTTGAGCCAATCCGTGAGCGATGTGGCGGTGAAGCTGCCTTCGCGTTGCGCCAGGATCGTCCCGTCCGGACCGATCAGCACGCTGTAAGGCAACACGCTGCGGATATCGCCGAATACCAGCGACGGGTTGGCTTCCTCATCGCCGCCGATCAGAATCGGATAGCGCACTGGGTGTTCCTTGAGAAAATCCTGCACGGCATCGGCATCATCGATGGCCACGCCGACCACGGCGAAGCCATCGCCCGTCAGACGCTGCTCGGTGCGGTCGAGCAAGGGCATTTCCTCGCGGCAAGGCCCGCACCAGGTGGCCCAGAAATTCAGCAGCACGAGTTTGCCATCCCATTCACCCAGGTGCCGCGGCTTGCCATCAGCATCCGGTAAATGCAGATCGGCGCGCTGGTCGCCGATCTTGAGCACGCTGACGCCAGCGGGCGGCGTGATTTCTCTCGGCTGGTTGTAACGCGTGCCCACCAGCAAGCCAAGAACCGCGCCCAAGATGGCCACGCCCACGATCAGCAGGTTGGAGCGGTTGAACATGCGGGGATTTTACCGCGATGCCGCGTCGATACGCTGGACGAATTTATCCGCGCTTTCCGGCCCGATGAGTTGCAATTCGTGTTTTTCCACACCATCGGCGCCAAAGAACAGCGTATCCGGCGGCGCCACGATGTTGAAATGTTGCATCAGAGCCTTGTCGGCATCGTCGTTCGCAGTCACGTCGGCTTGCAGCAAGACGAAATTGCCAAGCGCCGCCTGCACGTCGGGTTTGGAAAAAACAAACTTTTCCATTTCCTTGCAGGACACGCACCAGTCGGCGTAGAAATCCAACAGCACCGGTTTGCTTGCGGATTTCGCTGTCGCCAGTTCGTGCGCCACGTCGTCGACAGATTTGACCTTGCGAAACGGCAACGCGGCGAGTGTGGTTGTCGGCGCCGATCCGTTCGTGGAACCGGTAGCGGCGATGCCGCGCAGCGGTTGCAGCAGATCGTTTGATCCCGCGGCCGCGCCGATCAGTTCTACGGCGCCCGCGATCAGCAGCACCACGCCCAAAGTCTTCCACAGCTTGCGCCAACTGGATGCGCCGTCGGCGAGGCGTTCAAGCGCGCCCAAGTACACCGCGCAGGCCAAGGCGAGAATGCCCGCCATCAGCATGATCCAGACCGGATCGAGCACGCGCGACAACATCCAGATGGCGAGCGCGAGGAAGCTCACGCCAAACACGGCCTTGACCGCATCCATCCACGCGCCCGCACGCGGCAGCAGCTTGCCGGCGCTGGCGCCGAACACGATCAGTGGTGCGCCCATGCCGAGTGCCAGCGCGAACAAGGCGAAGCCGCCGAGCACGGCGTCGTGTTTCTGCGCGATGTATAAAACCGCCACTGCCAGCGGCGGCGTCACACACGGCCCGACGATCAGGGCCGACAGCGCACCCATGATGGCAACGCCGAACAGGGATCCGCCGGATTGCTTGTTGCTGACATTGGCGATCTTCGATTGCCACGAACTCGGCAATTGCAATTCGTAGAAGCCGAACATCGACAGCGCCAGCAACACGAACAGACCGGCGAAACTCCACAGCACCCACGGCGTCTGAAAGGCGGCTTGCAGATTCTTCCCGGCAAGACCCGCGATCACGCCGGCAATGGTGAAGATCACCGCATTGGCGAGGATGTAGACGATGGAAAGTACCAAAGCGCGCTTTGTGGAAATGTGCTCACCGGCGCCAGCGATGATGCCCGACAGAATCGGAATCATCGGGAATACGCAGGGGGTGAACGCGAGGCCGAGTCCGGCGAGAAAGAACGCGCCGAACACCAGCCACAGCGAGCCGTTGAGCGCGCGTGCAAACTGGCTGTCGTCACTGGCCGGAATTGCCGCGCTGGGCGATGGCGGCATCGCGGCGGTTGTGGTGCTGGCATCCGCCGCGGACAAGGCGACTTCGACCGTGTGCGTCATCACCGGATAGCAGACGCTGTTTTCCTTGCAGCCCTGGAAGCTGGCGGTCAGCGCCAGCGTCTGTGCGGCGGCCTTGCCGCGCACGAGTGGCAGCGGGATTTCGACCTGGTCGAAGTACACCGTGGTCGTGCCGAAATTGGCGTCGGTGTGATCCTTACCTGCCGGCCATTGCGGCTCGCTCAGCGTAACGCCACTGTCAGCGGCGACGGAGAAATGCGTCTTGTCGCGATACAGGTAATAGCCTTTCGGCATGGTGAAGCGTGCCAGCACGGCATTTGGCGCGGTCGCAATCGCCTCGAATACGAAGGCCTGTTCCGCCGGTAGCGGCTGGTTGCCGCCGAGCAGCGATCCGCCGGCCGGCGCGCTCAGCGCATTGGCGAGCGACGCGGGCGCCGTGCCGGCATCCGCCGCATTTGGCAGATCGACCGTGAGTACGATCTTCTGCGGCGGAAAACAGATTTTCGGATCGACCTGATGGCAGCCTTGATAGCGCAGTTCAATCGCAGCCTTGGCTTGATCCGCCGGTACCGTTGCATGCTGGGTCGCGCTGAAGCCGTGGTGATACACCTCGACATCGCCGAGGAATTCGTCATGCTTCTTCTCGCCGGCGGGCAAGTCCAGCATGCCGAGCGTTGTCGTCGCATCCGCGCTTTTGGTCGTGATCCGACCGCGATAAAGGTAATAGTTTTCGGCGATGGAGAAGTCGAACTGGATGCGCTCGCGATCCAGCGCATGCGCCTGCACCTTGAACGCCTGCTCCACCGGAAGCAGGTTGTCGGCATCGTCGGCGCGCGCGCCGGCGCAGGCGGCGAGGGCGAGAAAGAGCGCGCAAAGTGTCGCCAGCAATCGGTTCATGGAGGAATTGTCGCAGAGTTTGGTGATGGAAAGACCGGCGCGGACGCACCGCGCTTGCATCAGACCTGCGTTTCGCTGCCGATCCAGTCGAGATAGCGATCCAGCCCGAGCGCGATATCGACCGCGATCACTTCCGGGAGTTCATTTGGATGCAGAGAACGAGAATGACGTTTGCGTTCACTCGAACCCGTTCGCAAACAATTCGTCCGACTCCACCGCGCCCAGATCGCAGGCGGTGATGCCATCGGCTTTGCCATCCAGCGGACGGATTTCCCCGCGCACGTCGGTAGTAATCGTGGTGCCGAAAGCATCCTTGCAATCGGCGGCGGCGTCGATCAACGGGCTGCCCCACAGCGGGTAGGCGAAGGTCTGGCTGCCGCTGGTCAGGATTTGCAATTTTGCATCGCCGTGCAGAGTGAAGTTCTGGCACGAGCTGTCCGCGTCGAGGTTGGCGCCTTGCGCGACGATCGTCGCAACCGTGCAGGTCTTGGCGCCCGACGTGCTGGTCAGGGCGTTGCTGCGGCTGAGCACAGTCGAGGTTGAATACACGTCGGCGCCTGCGACAGCGCCCGCAGCACCCACCGGGTTGCCCGAGCCACCGTAGCCCGCACCAAGACTGCTGCCGAGTGCGCTGACAAACGACAATTCGGAAAATCCCGAGAACGCCAGCGCGCCGCCCAGCGCCGAGCCGCCATCGCCCCCCGCAGTTCCGCCGAACCCCGAGCCCCCGGAAGTGGCTTGGGCTGAATTGTTGAGAAACTGGCTGTTGGTGATTTCGGTCAACCCGGTGGCTTCGATCGCGCCGCCGGTCGCGTTGCCGCCATTGCCCTGGATGGTGTTCGAGCCGCCCGGGATGCCCCCCGGCGGGCCGCCGAGGGCATAGCTGCCGCTCACGCTGGCATCCCTGACCGAAAGCGTGCCCGCGCTGTAGATCGCACCGCCATGCGCGGAACCGCCATTGCCCTGTGTGCTGTATAAGGCCCCACTTGAGCCGCCGAACCCGCCCGTTGCGTGGTTGCCGCTCAACCAGCATGCGATCAGTTGCAACGAAGAACCGGCATTGATGAGCGCGCCGCCGCCATACGCGTCGCCGCCGTCGGGCGCGTGCGATGTCGTCCTGAAGCCGCCATCCGCGCCGGCGACCGTACCGTTGTTGAGTGCGATAGCGCTGACGGTGACGGTCGCGTTCGCGGCAATCTCAAGGATGCGGCTTTGCTGGTTGCCATCGATGGCAAGCAAACCTGCGCCCGGCCCGACGATGTCCAGGTTCTTGTAGATCAGCAATTCCTGACCCGCCAGCGTGATCGTGGCCGGGTAGGTCAAGGTATTGGCGAAGACGATGGTGTCGCCCGCCGCCGCGCTGGCGATGGCATCGCGCAAGGTGCAGGTGGTTCCGCACACGCCGCTGCCGGCATCGCCCAGATCGGTGACAGTCAAGGTGCTGGCGACGGCATGACCGCTGAGCACGGCCAGCAACGCGGCGGCGCGGGACATCTTGGAAATGTTCATGAAAGTAATTCCCCTTTACACAACAAAACTATCGCGCATTGGCGTTGAGTCGGCCGCGGCGGCGGCGAGGAGTATTGCGGTTATTCGAAGCCGCCGACGAAAATGTAGTCGGCTTCAATCGCGCCGAGATCGCACTTTGCGCCCTGCGGTCGGGGCGTATCGTGCTGATCCACGCTCACGGTCTGGGATGCAAGATCCAGGCATGTCGCCGCGGCATCGATCACGGCGCTTTTATAAAGCGGCATATAACCCGGCCACGGCGTCGTGCTCACGTCCAATGGATGAAATAACGAAGCGAAGGTTCCGTGCAAGGTAAAGCCGCCGCAACTGTTGTCCTCGCCGAGATTCACCGAGCTGGTAGCAGCAGCGACCTGACCGTCGCACAGCGAAACACCGGACTGCACATCGACGATAGCGCTCGACAGCGCCGTGATCGTGCTTCCCGCGGAAATCGCGTTGCCGTAAGGCGTGCCGGGCGAGCCGAAGAAGGGAGGGTTTGTCCCGCTTGCCCCTTGTCCCCCGCTCCCGGCGACCACCTGGCCACCGGCCAGCGTGGAGAATTCGAGGTCCGCCAAGGTGGCAGCCGCGTCCACGCGAATCAGCCCGCCGCTCGCGTTGCCACCCGTACCGCCTTTTGAGAGATTGTTTCCGGTGGTAACGCCGCCGCCACCCGTACCGCCGGTCCCGCTGCTGCCGGCGATGGTGGAGTTGGTTATGCGCAAGCTCGCGCTGGCTGCCGCGAAAACGGCACCTCCGCTGGCTGCGCCACCGGTGCCGCTGACTCCGGATGCTGCGAAAACATAACTACTGCCTGAAAGGTAAACGCCGCCTACGCCGCCGGCGCCGCCGGTGCCACCGTAGGCCTCGCCATCGACGACACTGGAATTCAACAGGCTCAAGGATCCGTAAACCAGAATGGCACCGCCGGTCGCGTCGCCACCCGCGCCGCCATTGCCGCCGGCGCCGGCCGGATTAGGATTGAACGTTGAACTGCCCGTCCCGCCACTTCCTGCCGCTCCGCCGTGTGCGAGGCAATGGCGCACGGCGACATGGTCGAGCACCAGGGTGCCGGTGGTGGCAACTTGCACGCAGGCGCCGCCGGCCGTGCTGCCGGGGCCGCCATTCCCGCCATCTCCGCCATTCCCGCCAGCGCCAGCGCTTCCGGCAGTCCCGGTTATGACCCCATCGGCAAGCGTGAGCCCGCTGATCGACGCCTGAGCGCTGACGACGAAAACCTGGCTGGCGTTGTTTGCGCTGACCGTGAGGTTGGCTGCGCCCGGACCTTGAATGGTCAGCGCCTTGTTGATCAATAGCGCGCCTTGGCTAAGCGTGATCGGCGAGGCGAGGGTCGGATCAAACACCAGCGTGGCGCCGCTCGTCGCAGCGGTAATGGCCTGGCGCAAGGAACATGCTGTGGGACAGGTGCCGGCGCCCGCCGGATCGTCGGCGACGTTGACGGTGAGAGTGTTGCCAGCCAGCGCCGGAGAAGAACTTGCCGCCAGCAACAAACTGGCAACCACGGAGTTGTGATTCACGATGAAAATCCCCTGAGAGTGCGATATCGGAACAACGCCCCTTGAATCTTGCGTTACCAACGCCCATTTAGCCAGCGTGTCGGTAAACCCCTTTTCAGGGGTTTTGTCTGCCGCTAAAATTGGCACTCACAGCGGCTGAGTGCTAACAGTCGAACATATTTTCTTTTCTTTCAACCAGTTGAGGAAGTGCTATGAAGCTGCGTCCGTTACATGATCGCGTCATCATCAAGCGCCTGGAGGCGGAAACCAAGTCCGCCGGTGGCATCGTCATTCCCGATACCGCGGCCGAAAAGCCTATCAAGGGTGAAGTCGTCGCCGTAGGTTCCGGCAAGATTCTGGAAGACGGCAAAGTGCGCCCCGTCGGCGTCAAGGCCGGCGAGAAAGTGCTGTTCGGCAAGTACTCGGGCACCGAGATCAAGGTCGACGGCCAGGAACTCCTCGTGATGCGCGAGGAAGATTTGATGGCGGTAATAGAGTAATTGGGCGACCCAATTCATAGCCGTCATTCCGGGGCCGCCGCAGGCGGAGCCCGGAATCCAGTCCCTGATCTTGAGAAAGCAAAGAACTGGATTCCCGCCTTCGCGGGAATGACGATCAAAAGCACAAGCTAAAAGGAACAAGACAATGGCTGCTAAAGATATTCGTTTTTCCGAAGACGCGCGCGCGCGCATGCTGCGCGGCGTCAACGTCCTGGCCAATGCCGTCAAGGCCACGCTGGGTCCGAAAGGCCGCAACGTTGTGCTCGACAAGAGCTTCGGCGCGCCGACGATCACCAAGGACGGCGTATCCGTCGCCAAGGAGATCGAACTGGCCGACAAGTTCGAGAACATGGGCGCGCAGATGGTGAAGGAAGTCGCGTCGAAGACATCCGACGTTGCCGGTGACGGCACCACGACCGCGACCGTGCTGGCGCAGGCGCTGATTCGCGAAGGCCTCAAGGCCGTCGCTGCGGGCATGAACCCGATGGATCTGAAGCGCGGCATCGACAAGGCCGTGACTGGCGCCGTTGCCGAACTGAAGAACCTGTCCAAGCCCTGCTCCACCTCCAAGGAAATCGCCCAGGTCGGTTCGATCTCGGCGAACTCTGATTCCGATATCGGTGATCTGATCGCCAAGGCGATGGAAAAAGTCGGCAAGGAAGGCGTGATAACGGTCGAGGAAGGTTCGGGTCTGGACAATGAACTCGATGTTGTCGAGGGCATGCAGTTCGATCGCGGTTACCTGTCGCCGTATTTCATCAACAACCAGCAGTCGATGCAGGCCGAGCTGGAAGATCCGTACATCCTGCTGCACGACAAGAAGATCGCCAACGTACGCGAGCTGTTGCCCGTGCTCGAAGGCGTGGCCAAGTCCGGCAAGCCGTTGCTGATCGTGGCGGAAGAAGTCGAAGGCGAAGCGCTGGCGACTCTCGTCGTCAACACCATCCGCGGTATCGTCAAGGTGTGTGCGGTCAAGGCGCCGGGCTTCGGCGATCGTCGCAAGGCGATGCTCGAAGACATGGCGACGCTGACTGGCGGCCAGGTGATTTCCGAGGAAGTCGGCCTGTCGCTGGAGAAGGCCACGATCAAGGATCTGGGTCGCGCCAAGAAAATCCAGGTGTCGAAGGAAAACTGCACCATCATTGATGGCGCCGGCGACAGCAAGACGATCGAAGCGCGCATCAAGCAGATCAAGGCGCAGATCGAGGAAACCAGTTCCGATTACGACCGCGAGAAACTGCAGGAACGCGTGGCCAAGCTGGCCGGTGGCGTGGCGGTGATCAAGGTTGGCGCCGCGACTGAAGTTGAAATGAAGGAAAAGAAGGCGCGCGTCGAAGACGCCCTGCACGCCACGCGTGCGGCGGTGGAAGAAGGCGTGGTCCCGGGCGGTGGCGTGGCCCTGATCCGTTCGCTCGATGCGATCAAGAAGCTCAAGGGCGACAACGAAGACCAGAACCACGGCATCCTGATCGCCAAGCGCGCGATGGAAGCGCCGCTGCGCGAGATCGTCGCCAACGCCGGCGAAGAGCCCAGCGTCGTGCTGAACAAGGTCGCCGCTGGCAAGGGCAATTATGGATATAACGCTGCCAATGGCGAATACGGCGACATGATCGAGTTCGGCATTCTGGATCCGACCAAGGTCACCCGTACCGCGTTGCAGAACGCGGCGTCGATCGCGGGCCTCATGATCACGACCGAAGCAATGGTTGCTGAAGCGCCGAAGAAAGAAGAAGCGCACGGCCACGGCGGTGGCGGCGGTGGTGGAATGGGCGGCATGGGTGGCATGGATTTCTGATCCAGACTCAACCGTTTGTCCCTGCCTGTCGAAGGACAAATCGCGATACCAAAAGCCCCGCAGCGATGCGGGGCTTTTATTTTGCGAGAAGACCCAGCATCAGAATTTCCTGGGCAACGGCAGGATCATCGGCACGCGTCGACGGTAATCCTCGTACGGCGTGCCGATACTGGCGACAAGATCATGCTCCTCGAACTGGATCGCGATCAGGATGTACGCAGTCGTCGCCAACGCGAACACCAGGTGCGCTGCAGTCATGTGCGGCGTGGCCCAGAACGCAATGATGAAACCGAGATAGATCGGGTGCCGCACGTATCCGTAGAAAAATGGCGTGCCGAACTTGACCGGCGTGTATGGGCGATCGGTGAAGTACAGGTAAACCTGGCGCAATCCAAACAGGTCGAAGTGATCGATCAGGAAGGTTGCGACGAGGACCATCGTCCAGCCAGCCGCGCACAATGCCGACAGGATGTAGCGTGCGGTTTCGTTCTCGACATTCCAGATCTCGCCGCCGATCGGCCGCCATTGCCAGTACAGAAGAACAAGCGCGAGGCTGGCGAACAGGACATACGTGCTGCGCTCCACTGCTTGCGGCACGAACTGCGTCCACCAGCGCTTGAACGCGGGTCTTGCCATCACGCTGTGCTGGACCGCGAAGACGCCGAGCAGCAATGCATCGATCAACAGCGCCTCGCCGAACGACCCGGACAGGCTGGAGTCGATCGACTTGGGCACCGCGATGTCGCCGACGAATCCTATCGCGTAAAGAAAGGTGATGAGGAAGATCAGGTAGCAGATGACGCCGTACACAAGAGTGAGCAATCGACTCATGGGACACCTCCGCACGTGAGAATGAACCGATGGCGCGTCTAATTTACGCCATCGGAGATGCTTGGGTACTACAGCGCGTTCAGGAACGCGACGAGATCGCGCCTTTCCTGTGTGCTGAAACCGATGTTGAAGCGCGTGTCGTAGAAATTCACCACGTCGGTCAGCGATGCCGCCATGCCGTTGTGGAAGTAGGGTGGCCGTGCCGCCAGCCCGCGCAGCACCGGGCCCTTGAATTTGCCGATGTCGGCCCATTTGCCACTGATCATGGCCTTGCCGGGGTCGGTGGTCTGCACGATCGCGCCGTTCGCGTTGTTGCGCAAAGTATACAGTGGCATGTCCGGCGTGCGCCGCGTCGCATCGGCCGTGCCGATGTTGATCGGCAAGGCCACGGAATGATTGCCGACATTCGGCGCGTCGTGGCAGGTCGTGCAGAAGCCGGCGATGACCGGCAGACCAAGCGCATCGTTGAGTCCGCCAACGCTGCTGATCGCGATCTGTTTGGTGTTGAACAATTGCTCGCCGCGCGCAATCGACGCGCGAGCACCGCTGCCGTGATTGCTGCTCGACGATTTCCAGGCGTCGTACAGCGTCATCGCCGAGGAATTGAACTCGGCGCCGACCGGGTCTGCACCCAGAACATCGTTGATGCCGACATAATTCTGCAGATTGGCGAGGATGCGCGGGCCGCCGATCGCGTCGTCGTCGTTGAGACTGCCGGCGTTGAAGTCGTAGCTCTGCGCCGTCGTCAGGCCGAGTTCGAAGTCCACGATCTTCTGCACCTGCGCATCGCTGGGCGTTGTCGCGGCCTGGGCGTGGCCCAGAGTTGCGTTGATGGCCTGATGCTTCAGGCTCGCCACCATGTCGGACATGTCGACGCCGGCATCCATGGGCGGCAGGAAGGGCGCATGCGTTTCGCGTCCATCCCACATCACGCCGGTGAGAAAGCGCAGATTCGTGGCCGGCAGCGGCCGGCGAAACAGCGACAGCTCGTTTGCGCTGGCGTAGCCGTAAGGATCGTCCACTGCGGCCAGGGTGAATTCCGCATTGGCCGGAACGCCCAATCCCACGCGGATCACGGCCTTGTTCAACAACATGCTGTAGGCACGCTCGCGCGCGTTGATGTCGGCAACGTCGGCCTGCGGCGAATTGGAGCCGTCGTTGTTGTGGAAGATCGGATCGGTGCCGCGGGTGGACGCAAAACGTGCCTGCATGTTCGCAGGCGTGATGCTCCAACCCTGCTCGGCGCGATGACAGGTGTTGCATGATCTGCCGTTCGTGCCCAGGCTCTGGAAAAACGGATTGCCGGTGTCGATGCTGCCGCTGGCGGTAAAGGTGCGGATCAGACCGGTCGCGTCCACCGCGGTCAGATCCGGGCCGTTGTCGGCTGCCGCGTGCGTGGCGCCGAATACGCAGGCGATTACCAAAATCGTTGTCACAGGTCGTACGGAATTGCGATACGAACGTTTCATGCTGTCTCCCCGGCGTGGGTTGCACGCCATTGCCGAATGGTCCCCGTGCCGGCGAATAACGCCGGTCGGGGTCTGATTGCGACATGGGCCGCGGCGCTATTCCGCCGTGGTCGGATCAATGATGGATTTCACTTCGGATACGCGGTTGGCCGGGAATCCGCCCTGACGTGCATGCGCGCGCACCAGCGCCTCATCCGGGGCGATGTAGACGCAATAGATCTTGTCGCCGGTGACGTAGCTGTGCAGCCACTGGATCTGCGGCCCCATGCCGCCGAGCACGCCACAGGATTTCTGCGAGATTGCATGCAGCTCCTGTGACGAAAGTTTGCCGGCGTTGGGAATTTCGCGTTCGATCACGTATTTGGGCATTGCTGTCTCCTTGGGCAAGTGCTGCTGCGGATGCTGTGAGTAACGCCGCTAAGCGGAAGGTTGCGACACGCGATTTGCGGAGCCTGCGGGCACCGCGCGTGAGGTTATGGCTGCGCCGGTTTGACGACAGCTTCCGGATAGACGTCGCTGCGTCCGCTCAGCGCGCGCAACTGGCGCTTGGTCACGTCGGCCAGTTCGCCGGGCGCTACATTTAGCGCAATAGCCGCGTCGGCGGTTTTGCGTGCCTCGTCCGGACGTTTGAGGTCAACGAGAATCTGCGCCTTCTGCACCAGCATCGCCACGCGCCGCGCTTTCGCGTCCGGCACCAGCCGCTGCCAATCGCCCAGCGCACGCTCGATTTCGCGCAAGGCATCCATGCTGCGATCGGTCGCCCACAACGCCTGGGCATAACCGAAACGGATCAACGCGGCCTCGCGCGAACCGCCACGACCATCGCGTCCGAGGATGTCCAGGGCTTCGCCGGACTCACGCACCGCTTCGGCGTTATCGCCCTGCTTGACTGCGACATTTGCCAGGGTCGACAGCGAATACGCTACGGTCGGATGATCGTTGCCGAACAGGGCGCGGCGTTCGGCCAGGGCCTGGATCATCGCCTGTTTGGCTTCGTCCAGCCGGCTCTGTCGATACAACGACATGCCCAGATTGTTGCGCGCACGCGGGCAGACTTCGTCCCTGATCTGCGCGCGTGCGCACACCGCAATCGCTTCGCGATAGGCAGCATCGGCATCGACAAACCGACGTTGTTCAATCAGGATTTCGCCGTGCGCGTCGAAGTCGGCGGCGATGTCGCGATGATTCTCGCCGTATACCTTTCTATCCATCGTCAGCGCCTGACCGATCAGGTCTTCGGCTTCCGCGTAACGCTCCGCACGTGCGACGACCAGGGCCAGATCGCGCAAGGTTGCCGCGATGGCATCGTGCGGCGCGGTATAGATGTGCTGCTTGAGCGCGAGCAACTCGCGGAAGCGCGCTTCGGCGCCAGGCAGATCACCGACGCCGTCTTCGGCGGTGGCCAGGCTGTCGAGCGCGGCCACGTAGCGATCGTCCTCGGCGGCGTGGTGATCGCGCCAGCGCGCCAGCGCCGGATGCAGCGCGGCGATGGCTTCCGGATAGCGCTGCGATTCGGCCAGGGTATTGCCGATCTCCAATTCCGCGGCCAGCGCTTCCGGCGAACCCTTGCCGAACACGTGTGTCGCGGTAGTCGCGGCCTCGCGCTGGTGCACCAGTGCGGCGGACGGTGCGCCGGTGGCGATTTCGGCCGCGGCCAGCACGTCCAGCGCGCGCACCAGCAACGCGGAGGGTCGCGCGCGCAGTGACACCAGTTCTGCATTGACGGCAGCGATGGCCTGCGCATTGCTTCCGGCGCGTTGCTGGGCCTGTGCGCGCAGAATGCGGTCGCGTTGCGCTTCGGCGGCGTCGCCGGCGAGCGTTTCCGCGCTGGCGAAAAGCGTTTGCGCACGCGCGAAATTGGCCAGCGACAGTTCGACTTCGCCCAAGGTGCGCAGCAGATCGGCGCGCGTGGCGGAATCCAGATTGGGTCTCGTAGCCAGCCGCCGTTGCGCGGCAGCGACGAGCGCGTCCGGCGTCGGCCGCTGATCGCGCGGCAGGTGCGCGCGTGCGGCGTCGAATACGCCAAGCAGAAAATCGCGTGTCGTGTTTGCGCGCACTGCTTCATGCCGCGCCACGTTCGCTTGCCACAGCGCCAGACCGAGACTGGCGAGGATCGCGAGCAGCAAGGTCACGGTAATCGCAACTCCGCCACGATGGCGCTGGACGAATTTCCGCGCCCGATATAAACGCGATGGCGGATGTGCGAGCACCGGCTGGCGACGCAGATGACGTTCGATGTCGTCGCCGAATGAATTTGCGGTTGGGTAGCGCTGCGCCGGTTCCGGGTCCAGGGCCTTGAGCAGGATATTGTCCAGATCGCCGCGCAGCAGTTTGCGCAGCCGTGCCGCGGTGATCGGGTAGACGGCGGTTTCGGCATCCGCGACCGTGATGGCGTCGCGGTGCGTGTTGATCAACGATGACGGCCGCCGCGTCGGCGTGCCTTCGGGGCGCACGCCGAGCAGCAGTTCGTGCAGCAGCACGCCGAGGCCGTAGACATCGGTGGCGGTGGTGATCGTGCCGCCGGCGATCTGTTCCGGCGCCGCATAGCCGGGCGTGAACACGCCGATCGTGCCGATGGCATCGCCGGCGCTGTCTTCTTCGATCAATTTCGCAATGCCGAAATCGAGCAGCTTCACCACGCCGTCATTGCTGACCAGAATATTGGAGGGCTTGATATCGCGATGCACGACCAGATTGCGATGCGCCGCCGCAACGGCGCGGCAGACGGTCAGGAACAATTCCAGGCGTGCACGCATGTCGACCGCGTGGGTTTGCGCGAAGCGTGTGATCGGCACGCCATCGACATATTCCATTACCAGATACGGAATGCCAGCGCGGGTCACGCCACCGTCGATCAGGCGTGCGATATTGGCGTGATCGAGCGCGGCCAGCACGCGGCGCTCGCGCAGGAACAGGCGTTGTTCCAGCTCGGAGTACAAGCCGCGGCGCAACAGTTTGACGGCGGCCTGCTGATGGAAATCCGCGCCTACGCGCTCGCCCAGAAACACCGCGGACATGCCCCCCTGGCCGAGTAGGCGCAGGATGCGGAATTCGCCGATCTGCTCGCCGATCAAACCTTCGGGCCGGGCGATGTCTTCGGGCGCCAGCCGCGCCGCGTGTTCGCTGGCGGGGGTGTCGAGAAAGCCGTTGCCGGTGTCCGCCGCCAGCAGGCGCAACAGCGCCGCGCGTTCGCCGAAATCGGTGACGTGCGCATCCAGCCAAGCGCTGCGTTCGGCTGCCGGCAATTCGGCCAACGCATCGAATTGCTCACGCAGCCGGACTTGCGCGTCGCTGGGCCTGGTTGGCGAGTCGTTTTGCATGTGTTTCGATAAACGCCTGATGACCTGTGTTTGCGACATCGGCCAAAAAGATCGGCCGAAGAAATCAGCCCAGTTGGTCGTGCAGGAAGGCGCGTGCGAAACGCCAGTCGCGGTCGATCGTGCGCCGGGTCAGTTGCAGCATCTGCGCGACCTGCTCCAGCGACAATCCAGCGTAGAAACGCAGCTCGACCACACGCGCGGCACGTGCATCGCATTGTTCGAGTTGCCGCAGGGCTTCATCCAGCGCCAGTGCCTGGTCCGCGCTGTCGATGGCGAGTTGCTGATCTGTGCCGGTCAGGGTGATGCGCTGCCAGCCGCCGCCTGCGCACTGACGCTGACGGTCGCGCGCACGGTCGCTGAGCAGATGCCGCATCGCCCGTGCTGCGTAGGCAAAAAATTGTGCCGGATGCTGGAATTCGAGCCGGCCCTGCGCACTGATCCGCAGATAAAGCTCGTGCACCAGGGCGGTTGTGTCGAGGGTGCCGCGGCCGCGTCTGCCCAGTTCGCGGCCGGCCATCGCCTTCAAGCGGGCGTACACTGCGTCGAACAAGGCATCCGCGTTCTGTGCGGCGGGCGCGGGCTCGAGCGTGGCGCTGGGCGACTGTGGATCCATCATGAGATCTCCGGCGGCGATTCTATCCCTGTCGCAGCCGAGTGCATGTGCCGCCGCGATTGGTGCGCCGCGACGTGGCAAATCCGCGGCTTTCGGCTAAATAGTCGGCACGGCAATAAAGCATGTGGGGGAGGGTGGCCCGCCGCGAGCAATCGTGGCGGGCCTTTTATTTTGCGATCATGCTTGATCGCGAAACAGGGGTTTCCTGCGTTCATGGTTTCGTCGTCTAATCAACGCATGCTCACGCCACCGCCCTTGAGCGAATTCGTCCAGACCCGCTACGCACGCCTGATCGCGCGTTGCCGCGAGGCTGGCGTGATGCTGTACGACGACGCCGGCGTGGCCGAGCACGTCCAGCGCGTGCTGCTGGCCAGCGATTTTGCCTACGACAGTTTTCTGCGCGAACCCGATTTGCTCGATCCGGAGCGGCTTGCGTTGATGTCCGATCCGCGCCCGGCCGATGCACGCCCGTTGCGGTTGCCGGCGTCTAGCGGCGAAGCCGAAACGATGACGGCGCTGCGGCGCTACCGCCGGCGCGAGGCGCTGCGCCTGATCTGGCGCGACGTCAACGGCCTCGATGCGATCCAGGACACGCTCGCCGGCGCGACGGCGCTGGCCGAAACTTGCCTGGAAGCGGCGTTGCATTGTGCAGAATGCGACTTTGTGCAACGTCACGGCACGCCGCGCAATGAGGCCGGCGAGGCGCAGCGTCTGATCGTGTTCGGACTGGGCAAGCTCGGCGGCAGCGAGCTGAATTTTTCCTCCGACATCGACTTGATCCTGGCCTATCCCGAGAACGGTCACAGCGATGGCGCGCGCGTGTTGGCGAACGAAACCTACTTCGCGCGACTCGGTCAGCAACTGGTCAAACTGCTGGCGCAAATCACCGCTGACGGTTACGTGTTCCGCGTCGATCTGCGCCTGCGCCCGTATGGCAGCGCCGGGCGCGTGGCGCTGAGTTTTGCGGCGATGGAACAGTATTACCAGCACGAAGGCCGCGACTGGGAGCGCTACGCCTGGATCAAGGCGCGTCCGGTCGCCGGCGATATTGCGGCCGGCAAACGCCTGGTTGCGGCATTGCGGCCCTTTGTATACCGGCGCTATTACGATTACACCGCGTTCGCCGGCCTGCGCGAGATGAAAGCGCTGATCGACGCCGAAGTCGCGCGCAAGGATTTGGCGCGCCATCTCAAACTCGGTCCCGGCGGTATCCGCGAAATCGAATTCATCGTGCAATTGCTGCAACTGATTCGAGGCGGCCGTGAACCATCCCTGCGCGAACCGGGATTGCTGCCGGCGCTTGCCGCCTGCGAACAGGTAGGTGCGTTGCCGGCGGCGAGGGCGCATTGCTTGCGCGAAGCCTACCGTTTCTTGCGCCGCATCGAGAATCGCGTGCAGATGCTGCGCGATGAGCAAACCCACGAGTTGCCCGAAGATGTGCCGACGCGTGCGCGCCTGGCCGCGGCGCTCGATTGCGTGAATTGGAATTCGCTCGACGCCGAGATCACCCGCGTGCGCGCCGCCGTCGCCGCGGAATTTGCCGTGCTATTGGCGCCGCCGCGCGCGGTGAAAATTCCTTCGATCAGCGATGCTGATGCCGTCGCGTACTGGCGACGTCTGCGATCAGGCGATGCGAGCGCGCAGGAACTCGCGGCGCTGGGATTCGCCGCCGCGGAATCCTTGCACGCCCAGACGACAGCGTTGCTTGAGAGTCCCGCCGCGCGCACGTTGTCGGTGCGCGCGCGCGCACGTTTTGAGCGTTTGCTGCCGCGTCTGATCGAAGCCGCTGCGGCGAGTGCGGCACCGGACCGGTGCCTGGAACGCCTGCTGCGTCTGGTTCACGGCGTATTGCGGCGCTCGGCGTATCTGGCCCTGCTCGAAGAGCAGCCGGCCGCGCGCGAGCATCTCGTCGCGCTATTCGCCGACAGTGCACTGCTGGCGGAACGTGTCATCGCACATCCATTGCTGCTCGACGATTTATTCGATGCACGTCAGACCACGAGCGTGCCGGATCGCGCCGAGTTGAACGCAGAACTCGATCGGCGTCTGCGCCATGTTGATGCGGGCGATGCCGAAGCGGAAATCGAAATCCTTCAGGAAATCCGGCAGAGTGCGGCGTTCCGGCTCGGCCTGGCCTATCGCGGTGGACTCGATACCGTCGTCACTGCACGTGGTCTGAGCGACACCGCGCAGGCCGTGGTCGCGCGCGTGCTGGCGCTGGCCGAACGCGATATCGCGCGCCAGCATGGTCGTATCGGCGGCGGACTCGCGGTGATCGGATACGGCAGTCTCGGCGGCGCCGAACTCGGCTTCGCTTCCGATCTGGATTTGGTATTTGTATACGATGATACATTGGCGCAACGCGAAAGCGATGGCGCGCGGCCGCTTGAAGCCGCACGGTATTTTGCCCGCATCGCGCAACGCGTCGTGCACTTGCTGACGACGCAAACCCACGCCGGCCGATTGTACGAAGTCGATGTGCGCCTGCGTCCGGATGGCGGTAAGGGCCTGCTCGTGGTCGGATTGGGCGCGTTCGACGAGTACCAGCGCGAGCGCGCCTGGATCTGGGAAACCCAGGCACTGGTGCGCGCCCGCGCCATTGCCGGCGACGCCGCGACGATGACGCGCTTCGGACATCTGCGCAGCGACCTGCTCGCGCGCCGACGGGATGCGGACGCCGTGCGCGAGCAGGTGGCCGCGATGCGTGCACGCTGGCGTGCGGAGCGCGATCGCTCGAATACGGAGCTGCTCGATTTGAAGCAGGGCGCCGGTGCCCTGCTCGACATCGAGTTCATCCTGCAAACGCTGGTCTTGCTCGAGGCGGCACAGCATCCGCCGTTGTTGCGCGGCGGCAATAGCGCCGAGTTGATCGCGCTGGCCGGCGCGGCGGGTGTGCTCGATGTCGCGCAAACGCGCGCGTTGACGCAGGCGCATGCCGCGCTGCTCACGGCGGGATTGGCCTGCACGCTCGACGCGCGTCCACGCCTGGCCTTGCGCGACGTCGAACTGGCGCGGCACTCGGCGGCCGTGATCGAGGTCGCCGCCGCGCTCGGATTGGCGTTCGCCTGAATCCGCGCTTCAGCCGTTGCCCAGCGCGACCGCCACATCCGGCCGCGTGGATTCGATCACGTGCCAGACTTTGCCGGCGATCACGGCGAGTTCGCGCAGCGGCGGCAGTTGCAGCAAAGTGGAAAAATCCACATCGGCATCGAGTTCGTGCAACCAGCCTTGCCCGCGCAATTCGGCGTGCAAGGCGAGCAGACGACCGCGTGCAGCTGCCGGTAATAGCGAGAAAACCGGCTTTCCGGTGGCGCAGGCTTCCGAAAGCATATTGACCGAATCCGGCGTCACCACGACGCGGTCGGCGGCGGCAAGATAGCCTTGGTAGGGATTTTCTCCGTCGTCCGGGCCGTTCCAGAAATGCACGCAGGCCGCACGCAGGCGTGCGCGCGAGGCGGCGCGCCAGGCCTCCGGCGTGCGTCGCGACGTGGACACCATCAAGCTACCGCCATCACGTGCGGCGAGTGCATTGACCCGCGCAATCAAGGTGTCGAACCATGCGTCGTTCATGTCCAGTCCGCGCCGTGGGCCGCCGATCAGCAACGCGGTGCGCGGTTGCGGCAATTGCTGCAATGTGGAAAATTGCACAAATCCCCACGCCAGCCAGGCGTCGTCCACCGGATTGAGCGCGCCCAGACTCTGAACCACGTTATTGCCGGTCAGCGCATCGTGACGCGGTGCGATCACCAGATCGAAATTGGCCGGATCGACACGCGGATCGAGAATCTGCACGCTGAAAGTTTTGCCGCCGCTGGCTGCGCGCAGCATGCGGGTGAGCAAGGCGGCGTCGCGGCCGCAGCCGATCACCAGCGCCGGCCACGGCGGCGCGAGGCGTGCGCGAATCGCGCCCGGCAGCCCCAGACGTGCCGCGACGGTCAGCCGCGGCGCGAACCATGACCACGGCGCGCGCAAATCCAGACGCAAGATCGCGGGCGTCAAGCGCATCGCCGCCGCCAGTGCCAGCGCT
The DNA here is from genome assembly GCA_025451955.1 of Rudaea sp. Classification (GTDB taxonomy): domain Bacteria; phylum Pseudomonadota; class Gammaproteobacteria; order Xanthomonadales; family Rhodanobacteraceae; genus Rudaea. The sequence continues at coordinate 41,553 of JANWJJ010000106.1, forward strand.
TGTCGTTCGTTGCCGGCGGCGCCATCGGTGACGACCAAGGCGCTGGACAATTCGGCGCTGGACAATTCAGCGCCGGACGGCGCATTCGCGGCAGCCGATGAGTTCGCGAGAGGTGATATCTGCTGGGTCACAGTGTTCCGTTGGTGCAACCTTGGGTCTTGCCGGCGCGGCGCTATACTTGAACGATCATACCGGCAAAATCAGTGCCGGTTCGTGGAATCGCTACCCGGAGATTTCGCTCCATGCATACACCGCTCGATGCTGCCGCGCTGGATCAGATTTTTCGCCAGGCTCGCACCTACCGCCGTTCTGCCGAAGCCTGGTTGCCCAGGCCGGTAAGCGACGCGCAGTTGCGCGAGATCTACGACCTGGCCAAGCTCGGGCCCACCAGCGCGAATTGCTCGCCCGCGCGCATCGTGTTCGTCAAATCGCCCGCGGCCAAGGAAAAGCTCAAGCAAGTGCTGAGCGCCAGCAATATCGCGCAGACGATGGCGGCGCCGGTCACTGCGATCGTCGGCAGCGATCATGCGTTCTACGATGCCTTGCCACGTCTGTACACCGAATCGCCCGAGGCCACGAGCTGGTTCGCCGGAAAGCCCGAGGTCATCGCCGCCACCGCATTTCGCAATGCCAGCCTGCAAGGTGCCTATCTGATCATCGCCGCTCGTGCGCTGGGGCTGGATTGCGGGCCGATGTCCGGCTTTCACAACGCCGGCGTCGACGAGGTGTTTTTTGCCGGCACCGCGGTCAAATCCAATTTCCTGATCAATATCGGTTACGGCAATCCCGCCGTCATCCGTCCGCGCGAAGCGCGTTATGCGTTCGACGAAGCTTGTCGCATCGAATGATGCATCCACGAGGAGAGAGAATCATGTTACGCCGCATTCTGTTGACGTCCCTGTTGGCCGCGACCAGCCTGCCCGCGTTTGCCGCGACGCAGACGTACGAAATCGACCCTGGCCACACCCAGGTGTCGTTCACTTACAACCATTTCGGGTTTTCCAACCCGACTGGCCGCCTCGAACAGATCAAGGGCGAACTCAATCTGGATACCGCTGACTTGAGCAAATCCTCGGTCAGCGTGACCCTGCCGCTGGACGGTCTGCACACCGGCGTGCCCAAGCTCGACGAGCACCTGAAAACGGCGGATTTCTTCGACGCGGCGAAGTATCCGGACATCACGTTCAAAAGTACCAAAGTGGAAAAAACCGGCGCCGATACCCTAGCCGTCACCGGCGATCTAACCGTTCACGGCGTGACCAAGCCGGAGACGCTTGCCGTGAAGGTCAACAAGATCGGCGACAACCCGATGATCGCCTCGAAGTCGGCCGGTTTCGACGCCGATGTGACCTTCAAGCGCTCGGACTTCGGCGTCAACAAGTATGTGCCTGCGGTCAGCGACGACGTGCATGTGCATATCACCTTGTCGGCAGACCTGCCCAAGAAATAAGCCTGTTGCGGCGCGCGCCCTCGGTGCAGGAAGGCGCGCGCTGAGACCTTAGTTCTTCTGCACGCCCTGATTCTTCAGGGCTTCGAGTCCGGCCAGGTTCACGCTGTTCACGGCGGCCTTGAGCTGATCCACGCTGTCGGCGTTGCCGGAAACCTTCACGCTGAAACGGCCGCCGAGTACGAAGCCGTATTCGCCGGATTTGCTCTGGCTGTCCCACTGTTCGTGGACCAGGCGGTCATCCTGCTTGTAGGTCTTGTCGTAGCCATGATCGGTTTCCTGGTCGGATTCGACGCCGGCCCAGCCGGCCATCGCCAGCACGCCCTTGGCGCCGCCCAGATCGTTGATTTCCAGATGCAGATTGTGGCCGTTGCCGTCGCTGTAATGACCTTCGGCTTCGGAAAACTGCATGCCCAGCGCGCCATTGCGCTCGGCCGACAGCGAGTTGCGCTTCAAGCCGGCCAGAGTGTCGGGCACGAAGGGCTTGAGCACGTCGGGAGCCAGCGCTTCTACCTTGTCGCCGCCGCCAAGCACGGCGCCGAGCATCTGCGTCGCCGCTGCGGCTTGCGCATTGGTGTCGCCGGATTTCTGCGCCGCATCCATCTTCTGGCTGGCCTGCTGGGCCTGCTGGCCGATCGCGGCAAGTGCGCCGAGCGCGCTGTTCTTGTCCGGCGTAAAGCCGGGTGACGATTCGCCCAACAGCGAATCGTGCGAAAACGCACCGCTGCTGTAGGCCGACACACCGCTGGCCATGCCGACGACAATGGCCAGAATCCAGCCGAGCACGATGCCGATGATGACCACCACCGCGGTGTAGCCGCCGGCTTTGTCCTGCGGACATTTCATTGTCTGTGGCAGGCCCAAGTACATCAGGTAGATCGAGTAGATCGCCGCGGCGAGCACCAGCAGAACGACCAAGGCGCCCAGACCTGGCAGGATGTGCAGGATGCCAACGACCCACACGGCGGTGTAACTGTAGGCCGCGGCCTTGAGCGCCTGCGGCAGATTCGCCGTGCCGCCGAAGGTCGGGGCCAGCGCGTTGATGATCAGGGCCATCACGAAGGCCATGCCCAGCGCCAAGGCGTAACCGAGAATCAGTTGAGTCAAGGCGCTGCCGAAACCAATGTGAATGGTGCCGAGAAACGGGACATGGATGCCGAACAGCACCAGCCCGATGAAAGTTGCCACCGGTGTGAGTGCGGCAACGATAAGGATGTAATTTTTATACAGACCTTCGACCGTATCGGCTTCCGCCGCAATCACCGGCCATTCGGTTTTCGGTGTCAACAGGATGTTCTTGACGCGCGCAATCAGCTTGTTGATGTCCACGGTACACTCCCTCCCAGAAATTCAACGAAGCCGAATCTTACCCGCTTCGCGTCGCCAGCGGGTGTGTGCTGAATCCGCAGTGCAGGGTGATCCGGTTCGCAGTTCGCGCAAGATGGCGTGCATCTTGCTAGACTTCTGCACTCACACCGTGCTTTCCAACGGATCGCCGCTCATGTCCGCAGTCGTTTCTTCCCACTGTCTCCCGTACGCACCGGGTACGCTGCCCGCCAATGCGGAAAACCGCTACACGGTACATCGCGCGGACTTGCCCTTGGCGTGTCCGATGCCGGGGATGAGTTTGTGGAATTCGCATCCCAAGGTTTATCTGGCGATCGAGGCGAGCGGCAGCGCC
>JANWJJ010000107.1 GCA_025451955.1 Rudaea sp.
ACGGCGACGTCGGCCTGGGCAAGCGCGGGCGCGTCGTTGGTGCCGTCGCCGCACATGGCTACGAGTCTTCCCTCGGATTGAATATCGCGGATCAATGTCAGCTTGGCCTCGGGCGTAGCCTCGGCGAGGAAATCGTCGACGCCGGCTTCGGCCGCGATTGACGCGGCCGTCAGCGGGGTGTCGCCGGTGATAATGATCGTGCGGATGCCCATCGCGCGCAGTTCGGCAAAGCGCTCGCGGATGCCGCCCTTGACGATGTCCTTGAGCTCGATCACGCCGAGTGCATGCGCCGGCTCCCCGACAATATGTTCGGCGACGACCAGCGGCGTGCCACCCTGACGCGCGATTTGCTCGGCAGTTCGCCGCACATCGGCCGGCAGGGCGGAATTTGCCGCGATCAGGTATTTCTCGACAGCGTCCAGCGCGCCTTTGCGGATCGTCCGAACATCGAGGTCCACACCGCTCATCCGTGTATTGGCTGAAAAAGGTACAAAGTCGACTTTGCTGCCGCCGACCTCGCGTTCGCGCAGGCCGAACTTGTCCTTGGCGAGCACGACGATGCTGCGTCCTTCGGGTGTTTCGTCGGCGAGTGAGGCCAGTTGTGCCGCATCGGCAAGTATGTCCAGGCCGACGCCGGGCGCGGGATGCAGTGCGACCGCCTGGCGATTGCCGAGCGTGATCGTGCCGGTCTTGTCCAGCAGCAGGACGTCCACATCGCCTGCGGCTTCGACGGCGCGTCCCGACGTGGCGATTACGTTCGCCTGGATCATGCGATCCATGCCGGCGATGCCGATCGCCGAGAGCAGGCCGCCGATCGTGGTCGGAATCAGGCATACCAGCAGGGCGACCAGGACCGTGATCGTGATCGGCTCGCCGCGGCCGGCGGCCTGCACGCTGTAGAGCGAATACGGCAACAGGGTCGCGCAGGCAAGCAAAAATATCAATGTGAATTTGGCTAAAAGTATAGTCAGCGCGATCTCGTTCGGTGTCTTGCGCCGACTGGCGCCTTCGACCATCGCGATCATGCGGTCGAGAAAACTCTCGCCGGGATTGCGCGCAATGCGCACCACAATCCAGTCCGACAGCACACGCGTACCGCCGGTAACCGAACTGCGGTCGCCGCCGGATTCGCGGATCACGGGCGCCGATTCGCCGGTGATGGCGCTTTCGTCGACGCTGGCCGCGCCTTCGATCACCTCGCCGTCGCCGGGCACGACATCGCCGCTTTCCACCAGGACGAAGTCGCCCGCGCGCAATTCGTTGCCGGGCAGGTGGGTGACGCGTGCGTCGCGTTGCGGCGTGGCGAGCTTCTTCGCTGCCGTCTCGCGCCGTGCGCCGCGCAGGGCCGCCGCCTGCGCCTTGCCGCGGCCTTCGGCGATCGCTTCGGCAAAATTCGCGAACAGCAAGGTGAACCACAACCACAGGCCGACGCCGGCGATGAATCCGGCCGGCGCGTCGCCGCGTCCACCGAGTGCCTGCAACCACAGTCCGGTCGTCATCACGCTGCAGACGAAGACGACGAACATCACCGGATTGCGCAATTGCAGCCGCGGAGACAGTTTGCGGAATGCATCCGCGGTCGCGGCCAGCAGCAGCGTCTTGTTCAGCACGCCGGTTCGAACGGAGGTCGCGGTCATGTCAGTGCCCCGAGGCCATCAGGTATTCGGCGATCGGCCCGAGCGCCAGCGCCGGCAGGAAGGTCAGCGCGCCAATCACGATGACGACGCTGGTGAGCAGCACGACGAACAACGGTGTGTGCGTCGGTAGCGTGCCGGCCGACACGGGTATCTGCTTCTTCGTCGCCAGCGAGCCGGCGATCGCGAGCATGCCGATCGCGAGCGGAAAGCGGGCCAGGAACATGCAGATGCCGAGCAGGGTGTTCCAGAACGGCGTGTTGACCGACAGACCGCCGAAGGCGCTGCCGTTGTTGTTCGATGCCGACGAGAACGCGTAGAGGATCTCGCTGAACCCATGCGCACCAGGATTGCCCAGACCCGCCAGTCCGGCGGGTGCAAGCACGCCGATGGCGGTGCCGATCACGGCCAGCGCGCAGGGAATCAGCACGACCAGACTGGCCATTTTCATTTCGTAGGCTTCGATTTTCTTGCCCAGATATTCCGGCGTGCGTCCGACCATCAGCCCGGCGATGAACACCGCGACGATGGCGAACGCGAGCATGCCGTACAGACCCGAACCGACACCGCCGAAAATAACTTCGCCGAGTTGGATCAGCCACATCGGGATCAAGCCGCCGAGTGGCGTGAACGAATCGTGCATCGCATTGACCGAGCCATTCGAAGCCGCCGTCGTCGCGGTCGCCCACAGCGCGGAATTGACGATGCCGAAGCGCGTTTCCTTGCCTTCCATATTGCCGCCGGCCTGCAGGGCCGAGACGTGCTGATCGATATTCAAGTGCGCCAGCGCAGGATTGCCGGCCTGTTCGGCCAGCACGCACGCGAGCAGCAGGGGCACGAAAATCACCAGCATCGTGATCAGCAAGGTCCAGCCTTGGCGCGTGTCGCCGACCATTTTTCCGAACGTGTAACACAGCGCCACGGGAATCAGCAGGATCGACAACATCTCGAGAAAATTCGTCAGCGGCGTCGGGTTCTCGAACGGGTGCGCGGAATTGGCGCCGTAGTAGCCGCCGCCATTCGTGCCGAGCTGCTTGATCGCGATCTGCGAGGCGGCCGGCCCCAGCGGCAACGATTGTTCGGTCACCTTCGTTTCCTTGGTGACTTCCTTGCCGCTGGCGTCCTTGACGGTTTCGGTGGACGTCGTGGCCTCGACCAGCGGCACGCTCGCGTATGGCTTGAATGTCTGCGGCACGCCCTGCGCCGTCAGTACGAGTGCGAGTGCAAAGGACAGCGGCAACAAAACGTAGAGCGTGCTACGCGTCAAGTCGACCCAGAAATTGCCGATACCGTGCGCGATCTTGCGCGCGAAGCCGCGGATCAAGGCAATCAGCACGGCGATGCCGGTCGCGGCAGACAGGAAATTCTGCACCGACAAACCCAGCATCTGGGTCAGATAGCTCAGCGTCGATTCGCCGCTGTAGCCCTGCCAGTTCGTATTGGTGGCGAAACTGATTGCGGTATTCATTGCCGAATCCGCACTGACCGCGCCGAGGTTCTGCGGATTCAGCGGCAGCCACTGCTGTACGCGCTGCAGCAGATAGACGATCAGCAGACCGGCGATATTGAACACCAGCATGGCCAGGGCGTAACGACGCCAGTCCATGTTCTCGTCGGCACGGATGCCGCAAAGTTTATAAATTGCTTTTTCCACGCCCGCGCCGGCACGCGTGACGCGATTCGGCGTGTCGGCGAACGCCAGCGCCATATAGGCGCCGAGGGGTTTCGCGAACAGCAACAAGGCGGCCAGATACAGGCCGATCTGCAGCCAGGCATTGGCGCTCATTCGAACCACTCCGGTTTCAGCAATGCCAGGACGAGATAGACGCCAAGGGCTGCGGCGACCAGAGCGGCGATTGCATAGAGGGGATTCATTTGCGTCGCTCCAGCCGCGCGCACAGGCGCAGATAGCCCCAGGTCAGTCCGGCCAGAACAAGGAACAAACCGAGGTAGAGGAAATCCATGCCCGTGCATCCGCAATGAAATCGGCGGGCACTTTAGGCGTTGGCAGATAAGGAAAGTATAAAAATGCCGGGCAGCGACATAAAGAACGCGTAAAAATTGACCGGCTGGCTAGCCGCAAATTTCGCAGCATGCGGCCGTTGCCGCCTTTCTAGTTGGGTCAGGTTTTCGCTGGCTTCAGATGTGGCAGCGAAAATTCCAGATTGCTCTGCACACGTGCGCGTTCGGTATCCGGCAGGCACGCATCGGCGAGCAGTTCGCGACACAGGCGCGTACTCTCGGCGTAGTTGCCGCACCAATATTCGGCAATCGACAGTTCGTCGCGCGCGCGCCAATCGTGGACGGTCTGGTCGATGAAAAGCACGTCGTTCGACGGCGGCAACGTTGCAGCGATGCGCGCGAATTCACGCGCGGCCGCGTAACGTTTCTGCAATCGGAAAAACCGTGCCAGCTCACAGGGAGCATCGGCGCGGGTTGGGCGATAATCCCAGGCGTCGAGATAGGCGGCGACAATATCCGGATACGGCGCCTGCGCACGTTCTTTCAACACCGCGATCTGGAATTTCGCAAAGTATACTTCTTCTGGCCAGCCGGCCATCTCGACACGTTTCTCATAAGCGGCGATGGCGCCGGGCAGATCGCCGGCATCGCGCAGGCTTTGCGCCAGATAGAACTGGTAGCGTGCGTTACCCGGTTCATCCTTCAGTGCGTGCCGCAGCACGTCGGCATCGCGCGTGAATTTTTCGGTTTGCGATTGCTGGCTGCGCGCGCCATCGGAATGCACACGAATATACAGGCCGGGCAGGAATTGCGCCTGCGCCGCGGGCGGAGACACCAAGGCCTCGTGCAGCACGCCTTGCCATTGCCAGTTGGCGTCGAGCTTCGGCAGCGCGACTCGTCGATAGCGAGTGATGCCGTAGACGAGTTCCAGCATGTAACCTGTTGCGCCAAGATTGCTCCAGGCGAAATCCAGGTCGGCTTCGAGAACTTCATCGGCGTCGATGATCAGCGCGTAATCGCCGTATTTCTTCGCCAGTTCCAGCGCCTGGTTTCTATTGGTGGAAAAATCCACCCATGGTCGTTCGATCAATTCGCCGGGCAGGCCGGCCATCAATCCGCGAACGATATCCTGCGTGCCGTCGTCCGATCCGGTATCGGCAATCGCCCACGAATGAATGTACGGTTTGACCGAACGCAGGCAGCGTTCGATCACCGCCGACTCGTTCTTGACGATCATGGACAGGCAGATGCGCATGCGGCGTTCCCGCTTACTTTACCGCCATGCCAGGCTGCGCACCGTTGTCCACATCGAGCAGGAACAAACCGCCATCGCCGCCTGCCGAAAGGATCATGCCTTCGGACACGCCGAAGCGCATCTTGCGTGGCGCGAGATTGGCGATGAACACGACTTTGCGCCCGACAAGTTTCTCCGGCTCGCCGTAGCTGGCGCGGATGCCGGAAAAAATCTGGCGCTTGCCCAGATCGCCGGCGTCGAGTTCGAAACGCAGCAGTTTATCCGATCCGTCCACAAATCCACATTGCAGCACCGTGCCGATGCGCAGGTCGAGTTTGGCGAAGTCGTCGATGGAAATGGTGGATGGCGTTGTCGCGACCGGCACCGCAGGCTTCGCTACGAGCGTGGCCGTCTTCGCTGGCGGAACGGGCACGGACTTGTCGGCGGAGAGCGAGTCTTTCGAGGATTCGATCATGGTTTCGATTTGCTTCGGGTCAATGCGGGTAATCAGTGCCTGGAATGGCTGGATGGATTTTCCGAGCAGCAGTTCGTTGGCCTGATCGAAACGTGTGAATGTCTCATTGAGAAATACTTCGACGCGCGCGACTGTTGCGGGAATGATCGGCTTGAGGTAGATCGCCAGCAGGCGAAAATAATTGATCGCTAGCGTGCAGATGGCATGCAATCTTTCTGATTTCGACGGGTCTTTCGCCAGCTTCCAAGGTTGTTCTTCCGCGATGATGCCATTGATGAAGTCGGCCTCGTTCATCAAATCCCTGGCGATCTGGGCGAAATCGCCTGACTCGTAGTGGCGTTTGTGCCAATCAATTTGCTGCAATCTTTCGAGCGAGCGCTGATAGTACATGCGTAGATTTTCGTCGAAATTTTGCGCCAAGCAACCATCGAATTGTTTTTCGATAAATCCTGCACAGCGGCTTGCAATGTTGACGAACTTGCCAACCAGATGCGAATTCACGCGCTCCTCAAACGCCTTCAAATCCAGATCGATATCCGTTGGCGCGGCGCTCAACATCGTCGCGAAGTAGTAGCGCAAATAATCCGGATTCAACCCCGCATCCAGATACGTGCGTGCCTGGATAAACGTCCCGCGCGATTTCGACATCTTCGCGCCGTTGACGGTGAGGTAACCGTTCACATGCAACGCGGTGGGGACGCGATAACGCACGCCTTCCAGCATGGCTGGCCAGAACAGTCCGTGAAAGTTGACGATGTCCTTGCCGAGGAAGTGGTGCATTTCGGCATCGGCCAGAAAATCCGGATCGTCCGCATTCATGAAGCGATGGAAATATCCGGACGACAATCCGTTTTTGCGGCCTTGTTCGCTGGCGCAATATTTTTTGAAGCTGGCCAGATAGCCGATCGGCGCGTCGAGCCAGACGTAGAAGAATTTCTTGCCCCGCGTATCGGGAATCTCGAAACCGAAATACGGCGCATCGCGCGAAATATCCCAGTCGCGCACGCCGCCTTCCGAATCGAGCCACTCCTTGAGTTTGGCCTTGACCGA
>JANWJJ010000108.1 GCA_025451955.1 Rudaea sp.
CGTTGCAACTCCGCACAGTACTGACACGCACGACGCAGCGAAGAGGACAACATGATGACCAGCATCGGCCCGAAAGCTCAGGGCAAGAGCATCAAGCGCGTGGCGTTGACGGGAAGTCTCTTACGGAGTTAGCCGCCGCCACGTCGCGCTACTGGCAGCCTAAGACGTCCAAACCGGCCAATAAGGTCAGCGATTCCGTCAAATCTCCGTCGCTGCCTGCCAATGTTGCGGTCGCGGTCGTGCAAGTGGTGAAGGTCAGCATCAACTGACCCCAAGGCGAGCTCGTGGATGGCGGGGCCGGTGCAGAATAGGTGCCGTCCATCGTTTGTATCAGATTAAGAGTGATGCTCTGACCCAGCAAAATTTGGCTGGGTCCAATCTCGGAAATCAGCCAGAGTCGCTTGCCGTTCTTGTCCCAGCCATAGTACGTGACGATCAAACCTGCAGTTGCCTCCGTGAAGTTGAAGCCGGAGCCGGCGTAGTTGGGGTCGTACCACAATCCAGTCAGCGCCATCGAATTGATCGCTGCTGTCGTGTCGATGCTCGGTTGAAGACCGACAGTGAACTGGCCGGCATCTCCGCTGGCACTGATCCATGTTCCCGCCTGATAGGCAGCCACGCCCACAGATGGTGCCCAGAGGAAAACGATCTGCGCGGCGAAAAAAGTCGACGGGGAAACAGGGTCGGACCCGTTGCTCGGTGGTCCGCCAGAGTTGATGCGTGGGCCATTCACGCAGTTGATGCTTGTATCAGTCAGCGCTGTTGCTGGCCCCATCGGTTCGCCCGGAGGGCCGAAGGAAACGGAGGTTCCCGATGGACTTGCGTTCGCACTTCCGTCTGCGATGTAGTGCGCCTTCTTCGTTGTGCTGTAGAAATCACAGGCGACGGCGCCATAGGAATCGATTTTGATCGTGACGGTGCCGGAATCGCCGCTGCCATTGAAGCTGCTGTACGTTCCGGTATAGATGCCGGTAATGCCGGTCGCGAGCAGAGCCGGAGCAGACATAAGACCGAACACCAATGCAAAAACGCGAACAAAACGCACAGGACGGTTCTTTCTCTGAACTGTAGTATTGAACATGGCAGATCCTCCGGGATCAGGCACGATCCTCATCGCTGGTCGACAGTACGCTCGCCGTCATCCGGTGTAAGGACGACGTGGTCACGCAAACCGTCGCATTTATTGCGTACACACCGGCGACCCGGTCAGCCGCACGATCGGCTGATTGATATTCCAGTTGCCCGACAGTGGCGGCAGCAGATTGAAGTTCATCGTGTAGTTGCCGTTGGCCGGGCTCGCATAGTTCACGCTCATGTTGCCGACAACCGACGCGCTGATCGGCGTATACGCGCACAGCGGGCAGAATCCGCTGAGCTGATTCATGCTCAGGGTCTGGCTGGGCGCGAACGGCGCCGCCGAGCCCACAACCCAGCGTGCGATACCCAGGCCATCGTAAAGATAGAACGTATCGTCTTGCAGGCTGGGCAGCGCCAGCACGTCCATGCCCGACCCCGACAACGCCTGCGCATACCAGTTGCCGTCGAAACCTGCGGACTGGCCATTGAACGTGATGCATTCGCCGGTGCCGAGACGGGCGAAGTGCTCACTACCGGATTGGCCGTCCAAATGCCAAGAGTACATCAGGTTGTCGGCGTCGATTGGCGTCAGCATCGCATCGCCGACAACCGCCACGGTATTGACTGCGGAACCGGTCCAGTTGACGTACGCCATCGGTGCCGCCCATGTTCCGGAACCGGCAGCAGGCGCATTGGCCTGGGCGACGTACCAGGTCGGTGTGGCATCTTCCAGGTAGGTATACCAATCGGATACCTGCTGGCCTCCGGCCTGACTGACGAAGATGCCATGACCGGAACGCTGTGGGTTGTAATAAGCACCCGGCCCCGCTGGCGCAACCGCACCGGAAAGCGTGAGTTGAATCTGCTCGCTGAATTGCGCTTCGCCGCTGCCACCATTGGCCGCGACGAGGTACCAGCGTCCCGCGCTTACCGGAATCGTCACCTGCTTGCTGGTCACGCTGCTGCCGAGCGTCCATTGCGGCGACGCGGTGCTGGCTGCCGGTGCAGCGGCGATCGACACGGCTGCCGACGCAGCGGGAAAATCCGTGCGCACCGCATAAAAGGCCACGCTGCCGGCACCGGATAATGTCGTCGTCACCACCAGGTTGCCGTTGCCGGCGACATCGATGAATTGATGCTTGAGCGATTCGCCGGATTCCAGGATCAGGGTCCGCTGCGCATTCGGTTCCAGTGCATCGACGACATCGTCGTTGCCCGCGCTACGCATGATCGACAGCGGCACGAACGCCACCTGCCCACGATCGTTCGGGCTGATGTCGCCGACACTATCGATCAGCACGGCGCCGTAATATCGCGTGCCCGGCAAGATCGGCGGACCGGATACGCCCCACGACAATCGCAGCGGAAATGCCGCAGCGCCGCCGACATGACCGGGGCCGGTGACCTGAAGCTGACTGTTTGCGCCGGGGGGGCTCGGCAGCACATAGCTGACGGCGGGAATCCCGCTGCTGAGCGTAATCGAATAGGTCGATGCGGAATTGGCTTGTGGAATATCCACCAGCACCCAGACGTTGCGCGCACCCGCCGCAGCGCCGCGCAGATCGACCACGCAACGCGCGGCCACGTTGGAACCGGCCACGACCGAACTCTGGCATGCCTGCTCTGCCGCTTCCGGTTGGCCGTCGCTGTTGCTGTCGATGCCGGCGTAGAGGTTGGCGATCTGTGCGTTCGAGGAAGTGATCTCGACCACGAACACGCGGCTGATATTGCCCGAATCCACGCCGATGGCGTCGTTGATCGGAAACAGCACGAACTGTTTGCCGGTGCCGGGAAACGTGGTGTAGAGATGGCTCGGATCCGTATCCACGCCAAGCTGCATGTTGGTGACCGTTGCCGGCGCCAGATTCGTCGGCGTGAACGTCGCCTGCGGCAACGCCGCCAGTCCGTTCACCGGCAAGATCATGCTGCCGCCCGGGCCGCTGACCTGGATTTGCCGGAACGCGGGCGCCGTGCCGGGATACGCGTACACCGCAACCGTCAGCGCGGTATCGCTGGCACTCTGTCCACCTGTGGATTTGTGTAAAACGATACGGCCGCTCGCCCAGGTTCCCGACAACTGCGGATTGCTGACATCCACGCCGATGTTCAGCGTCTGCGATGCGCCGGACGCCAGGCTGAACTGGCTGGGGGTGACCGTGATCTTCGCGCCGCTCGATGCGCTCGCGCTCATCTGCCAGGTGCCGCCGCCGGACATGTCGGTGACGGTGCGCGTGAAAGCGCAGGTTCCGGCGCAATGCTCGTCTTCGACACCGCTGCGATTGAGGTTGCGCGGATTGCCGCCGCTGGCCGGATCGGCTGCACGGAAGTCGCTCGCACTCAGCGGAAAATACAAACCGGCGATCGCCGCCGCGGCGAGTTGCGCGCGGCCTGCGCCGGCATCCAGCGGCGTGGCCGGCGTGACCGCATCTTCCTTGCGCACGCTGCCGGCCAGCGCGGTGCCCATCAGCGCGGATTCGACTTGTGCCGGCGACCAGTTCGGATGCAGCGCGATCAGCAGCGCCGCAGCTCCGGCGATATGCGGACTGGCCATCGAGGTGCCAGTCATCAAGGCCAGCCCGCTGCCGGTCCGCGCGGCGGAAAGTATGTTCGCGCCCGGCGCGGTGATGTCGGGTTTCAGGATGCCGCCGCCGGAGGTTGTATTGGATCCGCCATACGGCCCGCGCGAACTGGAGGATTCGAGAATATCGCCGTAACTGTCGGCAAGCACCGCGCTGACGCCGCTAATCGTGCCCTGATGCGAACCCGGACTGGCGACCCAATCCTTCAGTTGCTGGCCTTCGGCATAACCCAGATGCACCGCCGGCAGATAATGATCGTCGCTGATGATCGATTCGCCATCGCTCTGCGCATTCGCAAGAATATAGCCGCCGGCGCCGCCGAGCTTGACGTTGTAGCCCTTCTCCACGCGCGCATAGGTGCCGCGATCGCAGATCACGATTTCGCCGTGAAACGTGCCCGGCGGAAACGGGTTGCTGGCGCCGGTCGGCAACGTGCCTTGCGTCGCGCCGATTCCGCACAAGGCGTTGCCGTAATTGCCGGCGTAGACGATCGTCGCCGGCCCGTAGCCGGCGGTGTAGCCTTGTCCGGCCAGCGGCGGCGGCGGATTCGCCGCGCCGCTGAAATTGCCGAGGGTATTGGCGAAGCGCCGATCGTGACTGGCGTTGGCGACGCCGATGACCCACGGCGCATTGCCGGGCTCGTCGAGCGAATTCGGACCCGGCCCGGCGTTGCCCGCCGCCACGGCCACGACGATGCCTGCCGCACGCGCGCGGAAAAAAGCACTGGCGTCGTTGTTGCCTTGGTCGAGCAACTGATACACATCGACGGCATCCCCGCCGATCGAATAATTGATCACGTCGACGCCATCAGCCACGGCCTGATCGATCGCGGCAATCAGCGCCGATTCCGGACAACCACCGTCGGGATTCGCCGAATCCTTGGCCACGCAGGCCTTGTACATGATCAGGTTGGCGTGCGGTGCCACACCGGAAACCTTGCGCGGCAGCGAAACCGTATTGCCCTGCAACGCATTGGTCATCGCATCTCCGGCGACGATGCCGGAAACGTGGCTGCCGTGACCGACGCTGTCCACGCCCTGCGTGCCTTCATCGGTGAAATCGTAGATGCCGATCAACTTGTTATTACAGGTAGCTTGTCCACTGGCGCACAATCCGTAGAAATGCCCGCGCGGATTGGCGATGGCGTAGCCGTCCGGCCCGGTGGCAGCGAACGCCGAATGCGTCGGATTGATGCCGGTATCGATCACGCCGACCACCACACCTTCGCCTTTGGTGCCGGCGATTCCCGGTACTTGCGCGTTCCACAATTTGTCCGCGCCGATCCATTCCGGACCGGCATCGGTTTGCACATGTTCGATGCGTTCGCGGCGCACGCCGGTCACACCCGGCAAGGTCGCTATGCGCGCGGCTTCGGCATCGGTCAGCGCCAGCGCCATGCCATTGGATGCGTAGCGATAGACCCGGGCCGGCGTCAGCGCACGGCCGGATGCTTGCGCTGCGGCGGAGACAACCTGAGTCCGCGCCTGATCGAGCTGACGCAAGTAGCCGGCGCTCTCGATCGAATCCAGCGCTTGGCGCAGCGCCAGTTTTTCGCTGCTGAGACTTCTCGCCAGACCGCGTTCCTGCACGCGCCGCAGCGCGTCTTCAACCAGCGGCGCGCCGCTCAGACCGATCATGTAGACATGACGTTGGGCCGACGTCTGGCTGGTCGGTGCGGCAGACACGCAAACACCAGCGCAGATCAGCGATGCAAATGCGGCGGCAAACAAAAATCGGCGATGCAACACGGCGCGCTCCCGGAAATCGACTGCTGCCAGTGTAGCGCCGCCGGCGCAGCTTGGCATGCCGTGCATGGCGCGGTGACGCTCGTGCAGGTTAGGATGCGCGCGCATGTCCACCGTCGACCCAGTCATCGCGCCGCTGCTGCAAGCGCGCAGTCTCGCCTATGCGCGTAACGAGGAACCGATTTTCGGTCCGCTCGATTTTGCGCTCGCCGCCGGCGAAGTCGTGCTGATCGAAGGCGACAACGGCAGCGGCAAGACGACCTTGCTGAAAGTTCTGTCCGGATTGCTCGAGCCGACCTCCGGTGAAGTACTGCTGCACGGCGAAGCGCTGACGCTGGCGAAACTCTCGCACCAGGTTGCCCTGCTCGGCCATCTGCTCGGACTGAAACTGGAATTGACCGCGCTGGAAAACTTGCGTTTCGCCATCGGCCTGGGCGGCTTGCGCCGCGGCATCACACCGCAACTGGCGCTGGCCAGTGTCGGTCTGGATGGTTACGGGGATCAGCCGCTGCGTTCGTTGTCGGTCGGTCAGAAAAAACGCGTCGCGCTGGCGCGTCTACTGCTGGTGCCGGCAGCGCTATGGCTGCTCGATGAACCTTATGCAAATCTCGATCGCGACGGCATCGAACTGGTCAACCGCCTGCTCGATCATCACGCTCGCGGCGGCGGCGCGGCCCTGATCACCTCGCACGGCGCGTATGCGTATACTTCCGGCACGCCGCGGCGGATCGCCTTGCAGGCGGCAGCATGAAACCCGGCTCGACATCCGCCGCCTGCGCCGCCTTGTTGCGCCGCGATCTGACCCTCATTTGGCGCCGACGCGGCGACGCGCTCAATCCCATGTTGTTTGCAATCATTGTCGTGGCGCTGTTTCCGTTCGCGCTCGGCCCGGAACCGGCAACGCTGCAACGCATTGCCGCGGGCACGATCTTCGTCGCCCTGCTGTTGGCCATGCTGTTGTCGCTCGACACCCTGTTCCGCAGCGATCTGGAAGACGGCTCGCTGGAACAACTCGTGTTGTCGCCACATCCGCTGGCACTGTTGCTCGCGTGCAAGATCGCGATCCACTGGCTGACGACGGCGCTGCCCTTGATCGTCATTGTGCCGCTGCTCGCGCAACTGCTGCACCTGCCGGATCGCGTGCTGCCGGTGCTGCTTGTGGCGCTGGCATTGGCGACGCCGTTGTTGAGCTTGATCGGCGCGGTATGCGTGGCCTTGACCGTCGGCATGCGTCGCTCTGGTATGCTGTTGACCCTGCTGGTGCTGCCGCTGATCGTGCCCGTGCTGATCTTCGGCGCCGGCGCCTGCAATGCGGCGCAGACTGGCCTTGCCTTTGCCGCGCCCTTGCTCTGGCTCGGCGCATGGCTGACCTTGGCGCTGGTGCTCGCGCCGCTGGCCGCCGCCGCGGCATTGAAAATTTCGTTGACGTAGTTTTTGTCATTCCGGCAGGGAATGCCGGAATCCAGAGCGCAGGATGCCAAAAATTGCAATGCACAAACGATCACTGACACGTTCGCAAAAAATTGACACCTGCCATCCCTGGCACCTGGATTCCGGCATTCCCTGCCGGAATGACGACATCTCATGAATCCACTCATCCTCTGGTTCCACAAACTCGGCTCACCGCCCTACTTTTATCGCTTCGCCGGACGCTGGTTGCCGTGGCTGTATACGCTTGCACTGATCGCAGGCGTGATCGGACTCTACGGCGGTCTGGTCATCGCACCAGCCGATTATCAGCAAGGCGATTCCTTCCGCATCATCTATGTGCATGTGCCGTGTGCGTGGATGAGTCTGTTTGTCTACGCCTTCATGGCCGCGAACGGTTTCATCGCCCTGGTGTGGCGGATCAAATTGTCCGAAACATTGGCGATGGCCAGCGCACCGATCGGCGCGGCGTTCACTTTCATCACCTTGGTCAGTGGCTCGCTGTGGGGCAAGCCGATGTGGGGAACCTGGTGGACCTGGGATGCGCGCCTGACCTCGGAACTGGTGCTGCTGTTTTTATACTTCGGTGTAATCGGCCTGTATCACGCCATCGAAGATACCCGTCAGGCCGCGCGCGCGGCGGCGTTTCTGGCCCTGGTCGGCGTGGTCAATCTGCCGATCGTGCATTACTCGGTGGTGTGGTGGAACACTCTGCACCAGGGTTCGACGGTCAGCCTGATGGGTCAGTCGAAAATTTCCGCGAGCATGCTCTGGCCACTGCTGACACTGACATTTGCAACCCATGTATACTTTTTCGCAAGCCTGCTCGCGCGCTCACGTGTGGCCCTGCTCGAACTCGAGTCCGGCAAGGAATGGGTGCGCGCACTGGCCAGCGCGACGGAGCCGAATCATGCATGAGTTTCTTGCGATGGGCGGTTACGCCGGCTATGTCTGGCCGGCGTATGCGGTCTTCTTTCTGATGTTACTGGCCGATGCGCTGGCGCCGCTGTGGCAACGCCGGCGCAGCTTGCGCGATTTGCGCGCCCGGCTTGCACGCCAGGCCGCAAGGAAATCGACACCATGACGCCTACACGCAAACGCCGCCTGATCGCGGTCGCGCTGATTCTCGTCGCCGTCGGTATTGCCACCGTATTGACCGTGCTGGCCTTGCAGCAAAACATGACCTATCTGTTCTCGCCCAGCGAAGTGCTGGCCGGACACACGCCGGGCGGCGCAAATTTCCGTCTCGGTGGCGTCGTGCTGGAACACTCGATCAAGCGCGATTCGACATCGTTGAAAGTGGATTTCGTCGTCACCGATCGATTCCACGACATGCCGGTCGAATATACCGGCATCCTGCCCGACCTGTTCCGCGAAGGTCAGAGCATCGTCGCGACGGGAAAAATGGAAAATGGCCACTTTGTCGCACAACAGGTGCTGGCCAAGCACGATGAAACCTATATGCCCAAGGAAGTGGCCGAGGCGATCGCCAAGGCCAAGGCAATGAAGCGCGACGTGCCGGCAACCCCGCCGCAAGGTTGAAACCGCAACTGGCAACGCCCGCCTGTACCGCTTGATCTGGATCAAGAACCATCGCGCAGGTCGTTCTCGTCATGTGCCGAGTCCCGGCGAGTGACATATAATCCTGACCATGGACCCGGCGGCGGGCACCGTCATTCCATCCCATTTACGGCAGGAGTATACAAATGTCAAAAGTAAACGATCCCCAATCCGTCGACACCAGCCGCCGCCGTTTCTTCGCAGTCACCGGCACCGCCATCGGCGCCGCGGTGCTGGTCGGCGCATTGCCACGCGACACACGGGCCGCCGATCTGCCGCATCTGACCAGCGACGATCCCACCGCCAAGGCACTCAATTACACCGAAGACAACACCAAGGCCCCGGCGCCGCATCAGCCGGGACAGGATTGCGCGGCCTGCAACTTTTTCCAGGGCGGCAGCGCAACCTACGGCCCTTGCCAGTTATTCCCCGGCAAGGCCGTGCATAGCAGCGGCTGGTGTTCGGGTTTCGCCAAGAAAGCCTGATCGTCGCACCTCGCCAAGCCAACCTGGCCGGCAGGCTCGGGTTGGCTTGCACTTTTCATCTCTCCGGATTCCCGCCGCATGCTCCCCGAACTCGGCCAATTCGCCCTGATCCTCGCGCTGTTGCTCGCGTTGGTGCAATGCGTGTTGCCAATTTACGGCGCCTGGCGCGGCAACGCGGCGCTGATCGCCGTCGGCCGGCGTGCGGCAGCCGGCCAGTTCGTGTTCGTCGCGCTCGCGTTCGGAATCCTGACCTACGCCTTCGTCAGCCAGGATTTCTCCGTCGCCTATGTCGCCGAGAATTCCAATCTGTCGCTGCCGTGGTACTACCGTTTCTCCGCGGTCTGGGGCGCACACGAAGGTTCCCTGCTTTTGTGGATTCTTATACTCAACGTGTGGACGGTCGCCGTCGCCGCCTTCAGCCGCCGTCTGCCGGACGCCTTCATGGCACGTGTGCTCGGCGTGCTCGGCTTCGTCAGTCTGGGCTTCCTGCTGTTCACCGCGCTGACGTCCAATCCCTTCCTGCGTCATCTGCCGGCGCTCGCAGACGGCAACGATCTCAATCCGGTATTGCAGGATCCCGGCCTGATCATGCATCCACCGATGCTGTATACCGGCTACGTCGGCTTTTCGGTGGCGTTCGCGTTTGCGATCGCTGCCCTGCTCGGCGGCGAAGTCGATGCGCGCTGGGTGCGCTGGTCGCGACCGTGGACGAATGTCGCCTGGGCCTTTCTCACCCTCGGCATCGCGCTCGGCAGTTGGTGGTCGTACTACGTGCTCGGCTGGGGCGGCTGGTGGTTCTGGGATCCAGTCGAAAACGCGTCGTTCATGCCGTGGCTGGTCGGCACGGCACTGATCCATTCGCAAGCGGTGACGGAGAAACGCGGATCGTTCCGCGCCTGGACCCTGTTGCTGGCAATCTTCGCGTTTTCACTGTCCCTGCTCGGCACCTTCCTCGTGCGCTCGGGCGTACTGACTTCGGTGCACGCCTTCGCCTCCGATCCGCGCCGTGGCGTGTTCATCCTCGTGTTTCTCGGCATCGTGGTCGGCGGATCTTTGCTGATCTACGCGCTGCGCGCGCCCAAGGTTGCCGGCGGTGAAGTCTTCGCGGCGGTGTCGCGCGAAACCGCAATTCTAATCAACAATTTGCTGTTCGCGTGCGCCGCAGCCATGGTACTGCTCGGCACGCTGTATCCGCTGATCGGCGACGCGCTGAATCTCGGTCGCATCTCGATCGGGCCACCGTATTTCGGTTTCATGTTCGCCCTGCTGATGTTGCCGGTCGTGCTGCTGATCCCGTTCGGGCCGTTCCTACGCTGGCGCGTCGGCGACTGGCGTGCGGCGCTGCGCGCGTTGCGGCCCGCGCTGATCGCAGCACCACTGATTGCTCTGGCCGCTTGGATGATCGCTGGCGGATTGCCCTTCAAGGCTTTGATCGGCGTGGCCGCGTCGATCTGGGTTGGATTCGGCATCGTGCTTTACGCGCTGAGCCGCTGGCGCAACGCGCCGGCCGGACGCCGTTACACGCCGGAAATGCTCGGCATGATCTGCGCGCATTTCGGCGTCGCCGTATTTCTAGCCGGCGTGCTGATCGTCGAGGCCACCGGCGTCGAGCGCGACCTGCGCATGAGCAAGGGTTCGACCGTCGAGATCGGCACGCTCACGTTTCGCTTCGATGGCGTTGGTCACACGCAAGGCCCGAATTATTCGGCCGATCAAGGCACGATCACGGTGCTACGCCAGGGCGAAATCGTCACCGTCCTGCATCCGCAGAAACGCCAGTATCCGAACAATGCGCCGATCCAGACCGTCGCCTCGATCGATCCGGGCATCACCCGCGATCTCTACGTTGCGCTCGGCGAACCACTCGGCGACGACGGCGCCTGGGCCGTGCGCGTTTACGTCAAGCCGTTCGTGCACTGGATCTGGTTGGGCGCGATCTTCATGATGCTCGGCGGCTTCGTCGCCGCGGCTGACCGGCGCTTCCGCGTCATGCGCGCGCCGACGGCGGAAATTGCTGCGCCGCCCGCAGCCGTCGCCGCGGCTCAAACATGAATCTGCGCCTGTTGCCACTGGCCGGATTCGCCTTGCTTATCGCCCTGCTCGGTTTCGGCATCGCCTGGAATCAACGCCACGAGATGAACGAAGTGCCCAGTCCGCTGATCGGCAAGCTGGCGCCGGAGTTTACTCTTCCACTTTTATACGATTCCACAAAGACTCTAGACCGCGCGCAACTGCTCGGCCAGCCGTATCTGCTCAACGTGTTCGCCAGTTGGTGCGTGTCTTGCCGCGAAGAACATCCGGTGCTGATGGCGCAGGCTGCGCAACTGGGCGTGCGCGTGATCGGCTTCGATTACAAGGACGATCCAGACGATGCAAAACGTTGGCTGGCACAATTCGGCAATCCTTACGCCATGATCGTCGCTGACCAAGCCGGCACCGTCGCCATCGACTTTGGCGTGTATGGCGCACCGGAAACCTTTCTCATCGACGCAAAAGGCGTGATCCGCTACAAGCGCATCGGCGCGCTGACGCCGGACGTCATCGCTCGCGAACTCAAGCCGAAGATCGACGCGCTCGGACGCGAGGGAAGCTGATGCGCCTGCGCAACCTGATCGTGATGTTGTTCATGCTATTGCCGCTGACCGTGCATGCCATCGACGCGCTGCCGTTCAAGGATCGCGCGCAGGAACTGCGTTTCCAGGCGCTGACGAAACAGTTACGCTGCATGGTCTGCCAGAATGAAAGTCTGGCCGATTCGACCGCGGATCTCGCCCGCGATCTGCGCAACGATATCTTCCAGCAGATGCAGAACGGCAAATCCGACCGGCAGATCAAGGATTATTTGACCGCACGCTACAGCAACTTCGTGCTCTACGATCCGCCGCTGAATCCCGGCACCTGGCTACTCTGGTTCGGCCCCGGACTGCTGCTGCTTATCGGCGCTGGCAGCGTGGCGGCCATCGTGCGCCGGCGCAGCCGCGACGCGACGCTGGCCGCCGCCAACACCCACACCGAGGACGACTGGTGATTGCCATTTTTTTCCTGTGCGTTGTCCTCATGGTCGGCGCCGCCCTGTTGTTCGTGCTGCCGCCGCTGCTGCGCCAGCGCACGTCCCACGCCAATCCTGGTGCGGAAACCCGCCGTCTGCTCGATGCGCTGAATGCCGCGCGCACAAGTGGAATTCTCAGCGAAGTGGAATATGCCGCAAAGCGCGCCGAACTTGGCGATCGCCTGCTGGCCGCCATTGATGCCCCCGTTTCGGTGGCCGCGTCGTCGCGCACATCCTTCTACGTCGCACTCGGTGTCGCCTTGCTGTTGCCGGCAACAGCCATCCTGCTGTACCGCGCTATCGGCGAACCGCGCGCACTCGATCCCGCCGCGTTGGTCGCGTCGGATACGCAAGCACCGGCCGATCATTCGCAAGACATGCAGCAGGCGATAACCAATCTCGCCGCCAAGCTGAAACAAAATCCCGACGACGCCGAAGGCTGGACCTTGCTCGGCCGTGCCTACGAGGCCACGCAGCGGTTTGCCGAAGCGCGCGATGCGCTCAAGCATGCGCACGATCTGTCCGCGAACGATCCAGACGTCACCGTCGCCTACGCCGAAGCTCTGGCGCTGGCCAGTGATTCGCGCCGCATCGACGGCGAACCACGACAACTGATCGATGCCGCGTTGAAAGTCGCGCCCGACAATCAGCGCGGCCTGTGGCTGCTGGGCATCAGCGACTATCAAGCAAAAAAATACGATGCCGCCATCACCACCTGGAAACATTTGCTGACTGTGCTGCCGAAAGATTCCGATGTCGCCGGATCGGTGCAAAACCAGATCGCGCAGGCCGAAGCCGAACGCGATGGTCGCGCACCGCCTGCCGAGGAAGAGACGACGGCATCGGCAGCCGAGGCGCCGATAACGTCCGCGCCGGCGATCGCCGATGGCCCACACCTGACGGTGGAAGTCGCACTCGATCCAAAACTCAAGGACAAACTCGCCCCTGGTGATGTGCTCTTCGTCTACGCGAAGGCCGCCAACGGCCCGCCGATGCCGCTGGCGATTCAGCGCACCACGGCCGATAAACTGCCGCTCACGGTGACGCTCACCGATGGCATGGGCATGTTGCCGAACATGAAATTGTCAAGTTTTCCACAAATCATCATCGGTGCGCGCGTATCGAAATCCGGCAACGCCCTGCCGCAAAGCGGGGACTTGCAGACTGTGTCGCAACCGTTGGCCGTCACCACCACGACGCCGATCAAGCTGACCATCGATCAGGTCGTGCCGTAATGGCGGCCGACGCCACCCAATACTTCGCCCTGTCCTCGCCGTTCGCGATGAAACGCGGCGGCGCGCTGACCGGCGCGCGCGTCGCCTACGAAACCTGGGGCACACTCAACGCGGCACGCGACAACGCCGTCCTGATCCTCACCGGGCTGTCGCCCGGCGCACACGCGGCGGCGAACGCGGTCGATCCGTCGCCGGGCTGGTGGGAAGAAATGCTCGGTCCCGGCAAACCCATCGACAGCAATCGCTGGTTCGTGATCTGCGTGAACTCGCTGGGCAGTTGCAAGGGCTCAACCGGACCGGCCTCGATCGATCCGACCACCGGAAAAGTATACAAATTGACTTTTCCCGAACTCGCACTGGAAGACGCCGCCAATGCCGCGTTCGAACTCGTGCGCGGCCTCGGCATCGAACGCCTCGCCTGCCTGCTCGGTAATTCGATGGGCGGGATGAGCGCGCTCGGCTATCTGTTGCTGCATCCGGGCAGCGTGCGTGCGCACATCAGCATCTCGACCGCACCGCAGGCGCAGCCGTTCGCCATCGCGATTCGTTCCTTGCAACGTGAGGCGATCCGGCTCGATCCCAACTGGAACGAAGGCAATTACGACGCGGCGCATTACCCCGAAACCGGCATGTCGATCGCGCGCAAGCTCGGCGTCATCACCTATCGCTCAGCGATGGAATGGGTCGGGCGTTTCGCACGCATCCGCCTGGATCACGATCAGCGCGAGGACGAACCCTTCGGCGCGGAGTTCGCCGTGGAATCCTATCTGGTCGGACACGCGAAAAAATTCGTGCGTAGCTTCGATCCCAATTGCTACCTGTACCTGTCGCGCGCCAGCGACTGGTTCGATATCGCCGAATACGACCCACAGCCGCACGGCCACGGCCATGTCGCCGCCGCGCTGGCACGCATCGACGTCGAACGCGCGCTGGTGATCGGCGTATCCACCGACATCCTGTTCCCCTTGTCGCAACAGCAGGAAATCGCTGATGGACTGCGCGTGGCCGGCGCCAACGTGGATTTCGTGCCGCTCGATTCGCCCCAGGGCCACGACGCCTTTCTCGTCGATATTCCGCGTTTCGGCGCGGCCATCGCGCGCTTCCTCGCAAAGCTTTAGACTGCGCGTATTCCGATTGTCGACGCCACCCATGCTCGCCCTCGATTTTCCCGGTTCCCGCCAACTCATCGCCGCTCTCGATCGATCGGTATGCCGCGATTGTCCGGCCGAAATCACCGACACGCTGCGCCATTCGCTGTGCGACCTGATCCGCGATCCCGCGGTGAAACTGCCCGAGTGCTGCTACGAGCGCGCCGCCGATCACTACGCGCGGCGTGAGTTGTATCGCAGCGAAGATCACGGCTACAGCGTCATTGCGATGACCTGGGGACCCGGCCAGGGCACCGCCATTCACGACCACGCCGGCATGTGGTGCGTCGAAGGCGTCTGGCACGGCGAACTGGAAATCACGCCTTACGAATTGATCGAACAACGCGATGATCGCTACCGTTTCGAAGCGCGCGGCACCATGCACGTCGGCGCCGGTTCGGCCGGCAGCCTGATCCCGCCGCATGACTACCACACCATCCGCAATCCCAGCACCGACGCCATCGCCTTGACCCTGCACGTCTACCGCGGCGCGATGACCCAGTGCTCGGTGTTCCAGCCCCTGCAGGATCGCTGGTACAGCCGCGACCAGCGCCAGTTGTCACTCGACGCGACGCACTGAGTAGCGTTGGCCGAACCCGCAGGATCACGTATACTGCGCGCCCTGCCAGCGGCGCCCTTCGCGCCGCACATCACACTAGCCGGTGTGGCGGAATTGGTAGACGCGCCAGACTCAAAATCTGGTTACCGCAAGGTAGTGTGGGTTCGATTCCCTCCACCGGCACCAGAATTTCGACCATTTTCTTAATCGATCAAGCGGTTAGCTCGCCGAGATTTTCGTGCGTGCGGCTGAATTTCCTTACTGTGCCAAGTCGGTGTGCCAAACCTAGGAGTTTGGCTTGTCGATTCCCGCGCATCTGTTCCGCCGCGAAGGCGTCTTCTACTTCCGCTGGGATAACTACCGCTTCATGGACCCAGAATTGGTTAAAATCCTGAAGGCGAAGGTGCCGAAATTTCTACCCGCGTCATGATCAGGAGCGCTGCTCGTATGCTTCGCCAAATTCTCTTCATTGCAAGCATGATGCTACTAGGCACATCAACTGCTTCAGCATCTGACGCAGCATTGTCGGCTTACGAAAAGCATGACTATGCTGGAGCCTTCAGGATTTGGCAGCAGAAGGCAGATTTTGCTGATCCAGCGGCCCAGTTTCACCTAGGTTATATGTACTCTAAGGGCCAAGGTGTCGCTCAAGACGACAGCCAAGCTGCAATCTGGTTTCGCAAGGCAGCAGACCAAGGCCAAGTAGACGCTCAATTCTACTTGGCACTCTTGCTTGAAAAAGGACGTGGCGTTGCTGAAGACTATGTCGCAGCAGCGGCGTGGTATCGCAAGGCTTCTGATCAAGACTTTCCAGCTGCGCAGATCAACTTGGGATATCTGTACGCCCACGGTCGTGGTGTACAACGCGACGACGCGGAAGCCGTCAAATGGTACGAGAAAGCGGCAGAACAGGGGGCCATCGGTGGTCAACTTCATCTTGGCTGGATGTACGAGCACGGCCTAGGAGTAAAGAGGGACGACGCGAAAGCCTTGGCGCTTTATCGTAAAGGTGCTGAGAGAGAAAACGCCGAAGCACAATACGATGTCGGTCGCGCCTATCTGTTAGGAATAGGAGTCGACGAGGACGATGCTCAAGCTGTTGGGTGGTTTCGGAAGGCAGCGGAACAAGGCCTTGCGAAGGCGCAAAACGATCTTGGCTCAATGTATGAGTATGGGCACGGCGTACCGAAAGTGGATGACAAAGAAGCTCTCCGTTGGTATCGAAAAGCCGCCGACCAAGATCTCTCGACAGCTCAGACCAATATCGGCTCCATGTACGCGCATGGAAACGGAGTGCCTCATGACGATACAGAAGCTATCGTTTGGTTCCGAAAAGCGGCAGCGCAAGATGATGCAACCGCCCAATTGAATTTGGGAATCATGTATGCCGAAAACAGAGGGGTGCCACGCGACGAAGCCGAGGCCGCAAACTGGTATCGCAAAGCGGCAGGACAAGGACTTGCAGCAGCGCAGAACAATCTAGGTTACATGTACGTAAACGGCCACGGGGTCGAACGCGATGTAGTCCAAGCCTTGTCGTGGTTTCGCAAAGCCGCAGAGCAAAGCGATGCAGGTGCGCAAGAGGCGCTTGGCGAAATGTACGAGGGTGGGCTTGGTGTATCCAAGAATCTGCCGGAGGCCATAGCTTGGTATCAGAAAGCCGCCGCTCAGGGTCACGTTAAGGCCCAAAAGAAATTGCACGCCCTGCAATCGGCATCATGACTCTTTTCGCCTGAAAAATAAGGTGCCGAAATTCCTACCTACGGAGCCGCAGCAATGAATTCAAATAGTGTATATGGATTCAAAGTAGGTGCCCTGTACAACCGGCAGGCTGATATTCACGGCAAACTCGGTGGCCAGCAGCAAGGCGGCATGTCTACGCCGGCTGGCGAAGCCGTAGTCATTCTATTCACGGGCGAAAGTGGAAAGGCGAACAGCCGCCGCGCAGATAGCAGGAAAAAACAGTCCACGCAGCCCAAACCTCACACATTGAAGGGCACCGACATTAGCTGCGGGATAGTGGGCGAGAATTTCGGGGCGGTCGGGGCAATCTTTCAGAACTGAAACTTGCTTTTTTGAATCACGAATCGGGGCCAAGCAAGGCGCAATCCTCCGCTACCCTCTCACCCTAAACCCACAAGCAATTGCTCACCTTCAAATGGATGCGGGTTCGATTCCGTTAATGGGAATCACATTGGTGCAAGTTACAGGCGAACTCGACTTTCCATTTGTATACTCGTTTCCTTGTCAAAGGGATCAAGATCGAGTATTTTTGGTACCGGTACTTGTGACAAAACGCGCATGACCTGCCCGGTTTTTCCAGACCACGGATTAGTTGAGAGTGGCTCCCGGGTTGGTGGATGATTTTTGCTTTGGCTGCTGCTTCTGCAGAATCTTATTCTGCTGCTCTGGATCTTGCTGCTTGAACATCAACGGGGTCAGGTAGCCCAGGCTCGAGTGCGGGCGGTCAGCGTTGTAGTGCTGGCGCCATTGTTCGATGACGACCTTGGCCTCGGCGCGCGAACGAAACCACTCCATGCTCAGGCACTCGTCGCGGAACTTGCCGTTGAAGCTTTCGTCGGACCCATTCTGCCACGGCTTGCCCGGATCGCTGAGCGCGGTATCGATGCCGGCCTTGTGCAGCCACTTGA
>JANWJJ010000109.1 GCA_025451955.1 Rudaea sp.
AGATTCCGGCTTTCGCTGTCGCGGCGCCTGCGATACTCGAACGTGCCGGCGGCCAGTCCGCGTTCGGATACCACCACGCGGTGCGGAATGCCGATCAACTCGATGTCGGCGAACATCGCGCCCGGACGCAGGCCGCGGTCGTCCAGCACGACGTCGATGCCTTGCGCGCCCAGTTCCGCGTACAGGTTTTCCGCCGCGGCATTGACCTTGGCGTCGTTCTTCGGATTGATCATGCAGATCGCCACACGCCACGGCGCGATCGACTCCGGCCAGATGATGCCGGCGTCGTCATGGCATTGCTCGATCACCGCACCGACCGTGCGGGTCACGCCGATACCGTAGCATCCGGCGGTCGGCGTGAGTTCCTTGCCGGCATCGTCGAGCACGGTCACGCCGAGTGACTTTGTATACAATGGGCCATTCTGGAAAATCTGGCCGACCTCGATGCCGCGCACGAGCTTGAGTTTGCCGTGGCCATCGGGGCTGGCATCGCCTTCCACCGCGTTGCGCAGATCGACGGTTTCTGGCTCGACTGCGTCGCGGCCCCAGTTGGCGCCGATCAGGTGGAAACCGGCGGCGTTGGCGCCGCAGACGAAATCGGCGAGTTCGGCGGCGGCGTAATCGGCGACGATCGGCACCTTCGCGCCGACCGGGCCGAGGAAACCCGGCTCGGTACCGAATGCCGCGCGGATTTCCTCCTCGCTGGCCAGCGTCATCGGCGTGGCCACGCGCGGATGCCGCGCGGCCTTGATCGCATTCAATGCGTGATCGCCGCGCACGGCCAATCCGACTAGACCCGCGTCGCGGCCCTTGACCACGATCAGTTTCAGCGTCGTGTTGAGCGGAATCTTCAGCAGTGCGGCAACTTCCTCGCAGGTCTTCTGCGTCGGCGTGGATACTTTTTCCAATGCGGATTTTGCCGCGGGCCGCGTACCGGCAGGTTTCGTTTCGGCGACTTCGATGTTGGCGGCGTAGTCCGATGTATCCGATACAGCCAATTGATCCTCGCCCGATTGCGCCAGCACCTGGAATTCCTCGCTGCGGTCGCCGCCGATCGCGCCGGTGTCGGCGCGGACGATGCGGAAATCAACGCCGATGCGGGTGAAGATGTGCTGGTAGGTCGCGCGCATGTTCTGGTATTCGCGCTCGAGATCGGCATCGTCCAGATGGAAACTATAGGAATCCTTCATCAGGAATTCGCGTCCGCGCATCACGCCGAAGCGCGGACGAATCTCGTCGCGGAATTTGGTCTGGATCTGATACAGGTTGATCGGCAACTGGCGATAGCTCTTGATGTCGCGCCGTATCAGATCGGTAATCACTTCTTCGTGCGTCGGGCCGAGCACGAAATCACGCTGATGGCGATCTTTCAGGCGCAACAGTTCCGGGCCGTATTTGTTGTAGCGGCCCGATTCCTGCCACAGCTCAGCCGGCACCACCATCGACGCCAGTACTTCCTGCGCGCCGGCGCGATCCATTTCCTCGCGCACGATGGCTTCGACCTTGCGCAGCACGCGCAGGCCCAGCGGCAGCCAGGTGTAGATGCCGGCGGCGAGCTTGCGGATCATGCCCGCGCGCAGCATCAGCCGGTGGCTGGCGATTTCAGCTTCGGCGGGGACTTCCTTGAGGGTGGCCAGGTGAAACTTGGACAGGCGCATGCGTCGATCGCAGGTCGGCGAAAAAGGACGTCGATTGTAGCGGTTGCAGCCGGTTCGGCCAAACCCGTGTTACGGTTTCCGCGGCAGCGGCACCACGCTGGGCACGACGTTCGTGCGCGGATCGAATTTCAGGGTTTCGTACGGACGATCAGCCGGCGGCGTGTCGGTGACATGCAAGCCGCCCTTGGCGTCGCGCCATTTGTACAACACCGGGTTGGACTTGGGTGATACTGGCAACTGCGCCTTGACGAAGCGCGGCAGAGTCTCGGGCGCGTAGTACCACCACGCGCCCGCGGCGGCGGCAAGCGCGAGCAGGAACAGCAGCCAGGGCAGGGCGCCGCCGCGCATGTGCGCGGGACGCATGTGCTCAGTCGCAGTAAAGCGCGATCTGTGCATTGGCGCTGGCGACTTGCGCGGCGCGTGCCTTGTCATCGAGGGCCTGGGTGCTGCCGTCCGGGTTTTTCACCGCGACCGGCATCTTGCCTTGCAGCAGATCCAGATTGCTGTGCGCAGTGGCGCATTCCTTGGCGCGCGTGGCTGCGGCATCGGCCGCAGTCGACGGGTTCGAGGTCGCATTGGCAGCGGCGGCATTCGGCGAGCCGGACTCGGAATTCTCGACCGGCACGGCATGCGGACGATCACCGCCGCTGACGCGCACGGTCTGCACACCGAGAGTGCCGCGTGGCGGTGGCGCATCGGAAAAATGCACGACGCCGCCGGCATCGGTCCATTTGTATACTTGTTCCTGGGCGGCCTGGGCAATTCCCACGCAGCCCGCCAGGGCGAGCAACAACAGCATGTTGCGGTTCATCGATGGTTCTCCTGCGCCGGTTTGACCGGCGCGTCGATTGGTCTGCCCCTGTCGGCAGGTGCTTGGATAACACTTGTTGCGCCGGGAAACAAGCCTTGGGCCGGAAAAATCGCCCGAAAACCGCGTTGCGAATGCGAGGCTTGGGGTACACTGGTGACATTCCGCTTTATCTTCGGATCCGGATGGACACCAACATTCCCAGCCCGCCGAAACCGCATCGCGGCATTTATTTGCTGCCGAACCTGTTCACCACCGGGGCGATGTTTTCCGGATTTTATGCGATCGTTGCCGCGATTTCCGGGCAATATATCGATGCCGTCGTGGCGGTTTTCATTGCCGGCATCCTTGATGGACTGGATGGCCGCGTTGCACGCCTGACCAACACCCAGAGCGCGTTCGGCGTGCAATACGATTCGTTGTCGGATCTGGTCAGTTTCGGCGTGGCGCCGGCGCTGGTGCTGTACGTGTGGTCACTGGAGTCGCTCAAGGCCTACGGTCCGGCTTGGGGCAAACTCGGCTGGGCCGCAGCCTTCATCTTCGCCGCCTGCGGCGCCTTGCGCCTGGCGCGCTTCAATACCCAGGTCGGTGTCGCCGACAAGCGCTATTTTCAGGGCTTGGCGATTCCGGCTGCGGCGGGTCTGGCCATGTCGTTCGTGTGGACGACACTGGACTTCGGCTGGACCGGAACGGACGTTCAGTTCATCACCCCGATCATCGCCATCGTCGCCGGCCTGCTCATGGTCAGCCGGTTTCGCTATTTCAGTTTCAAGGCCTGGCCGCGCTCGGACAAGGTGCCGTTCTTCTGGATTCCGCTGGTCGTGCTGATCCTGGTGGCGCTGGCAATGAATCCGGCGCGCGTGCTGTTCGGCATCGCGGTGCTGTACGCGTTGTCCGGGCCGATACTCACGCTCTGGGGTCTTTGGCGCGTACGCAGCCGACGCGAGCCGCGCGCGCCGTGAACACGTCGTCGCTGGCTGCGGCCGGCGCGCACGAGCGCCGCGCGCTCGGGTTTCTTGCCGAACTCAGCCAATCGCTGGCGCTGTCGCTGGATCTGCGCGAAACCCTGGGTCTGGCGGTGACTCGCATCGCGGATTTCATGCAGGCCGAGGCCGCGTCGCTGTTCCTGCTCGATCCCGCCGGCACGCTGGAATGCCGCATCTGCGTCGGCCCAGTCGATATCAGCGGCTTGAAACTCGCCGTCGGCCAAGGTGTGGTCGGGCGCGCGGTCGCCGAGAATGCGACCCAGGTCGTCCTCGACGCAGCCACCGATGCGCGGGTCAACGCCAATGTGGATGCGGAAACCGGATTCGTCACGCGCTCGATCCTGTGCGCGCCGCTGTCCACGGCGCGCGGTGCAATCGGCGCGCTCGAGGTCATCAATCGCCGCGACGGCGGCCTGTTCGACGCCGCCGATGCCGAAATCCTGCGCGTGATCGCGGCGCCGGCAGCGCTGGCGATCCACAACGCGCAACTCGCGCATAGTCTGGTCGAACAGCAGCGCATCAAGCGCGAACTCGAACTGGCCCGCAAGATCCAGAAATCGATGCTGCCGAAACGCCGCCGCGGCGGGTTTCCGTTGCTCGGCGTCAACTTGCCGGCGCACGAGATTTCCGGCGATTTCTACGATTACTTCGATCTGCCGGATGGCCGCATCGCCTTCATTATCGGCGACGTTTCCGGCAAGGGTCTGGATGCGGCGTTTCTGATGGTGCGCGTCGCCAGCCTGTTGCGCTGGGCCGGCAAGCACGCGCCGACGCCCGCGGCCTGGCTGGTCGAAGCCAATGTGGAAATGTGTAAAACGCTGCAGGATGGGCGCTTCGTCTGCGCCGTGGTCGGCCAGTACGATCGCGCTTCGCGCAGCGTGACCTTCGCCAGCGCCGGATTTCCACCGGCGCTGCTGCACGATGGTCAAGGTTTTGAGGAATTGCTCGCCGACGGTCCGCCGCTGGGCATTCTGGCCGAAGCGCAGTACAGCGAACGCAGGATCGAACTTGGCACGCGCGCGCTGTATCTTTTTTCCGACGGCGCCACGGATGTGCGCGATACGGCGCACAACACCCTGGGCAGCGAAGGTCTGCGCACGCTGATCGCGCGCCACGCGGTGCTCGCGCCGGAACCGCGCCTGCGCGCGTTGATCGGGGATCTGAAACGTTTGCGTCTGGTCGACGACACGACTCTGTTGTTGTTGCAGGAACCCTGCGGCACGTCTGCGCACAGCCTCCTCGATCTGGAATTTCCGGCGCGTCCGGAGCAGATGCGCCAAGTGCGCGCGGCCTTGCGCACAGCCCTGGACAGCGAGGAAATCGCACCGGAATTGCGCGACAAGCTGGTGCTGGCGGTGGATGAAGCCTGCACCAATATCATCCGTCACGCCTATCACGGCGCCTGCGACCAGACCATCGCGCTGCATCTTGCGCGCGAGCAGGATATGCTGGTGTTCGAATTGCGCGATGCGGCGCCGGTGGTCGATCCGTCGCGCATGCAGGCGCGCGACTTGTCCGAATGCAGGCCGGGCGGACTCGGGGTGGCGTTCATCGATGCGCTGATGGACGATTGGGTCCTGGTGCCGGCCGAGGGTGGCAAAGGCAATCTGCTGTGCATGCGCAAACGCCTGGCGGCAACGGGGGAAAACGAATGAACACTGCGGAAAACGAATGCGTCAGCGAAACCCTGGGTGATTACATCCTCGTGCGTCTGCGCGGCGAGGTCGACCTGTCGTGGTCACAACAGGTGCGGCGCGCCATCCTCGATGCGCTCGGCGCGGGCAGCAAGGTTGGCGTGGAACTGTCGCAGGTCAGCTATATCGATTCTTCAGGGATCGCCGCGCTGGTCGAAGGTTTTCAAAGCGCACGCGGCAAGAGCCAGCAGTTCGGCCTGGTCGCCGTCAGCAAGCCGGTGATGGCGGTGCTGCAACTGGCGCGGCTCGACAAGGTGTTCCCGATCTTTCCCGATGCAGAAACCGCACGGGCGGGATGAAGTGAACGCGATCACGCGGCCATTGGCGAGCCTCGGTCAGGCCACGATCGCGTCGGTGGCCGGCGTCGGCTACGCCGCGATGCTGCTTTTGGAAAGTGTATACTTTGCGGCAGTCGGCTGGCGCATCGGCCAGCCTCTGCGGCCACGCGCGATCTTCGAGCAGATGCGCCAGATCGGCGTGGATGCGCTGCCGATCGTCACCTTGCTGGCGCTGACCATCGGCATCATGCTCGGAATCCAGTTCATCGCTGCCTTGAGCGAATTCGGCGCGCAGTCGCAAGTCGTGGTCGCCGTGGCGAAATCAGTGACGCGCGAATTCGGCGCGTTGATTACGGCAATCCTGGTTGCCGGGCGTTCCGGTTCCGCACTCGCGGCACGCATCGGTTCGATGAGCGTGTCGCAGGAAGTCGACGCGCTGGCGACGATGGGTATCGAACCGGTGCGCTATCTCGCCGCGCCCGCGCTGATCGCCATGCTGATCATGCTGCCGGCGCTGACGATCTTCGCCGACGCCGTGGCCATCATCGGTGCCGCGCTTTACAGTTCGCCATCGCTCAACGTCACTCCGACCGCCTATCTGATGCAGACGCTGTCGCTGCTCGCTCCTGGAGATATCTGGCAAGGCGTGGCCAAGGCCGGCGTGTTTGCCGTGCTGATCACGCTGATCGGCGTGAGTACGGGTTTCGCCGTCAGCGGCGGTGCCGAAGGTGTGGGCCGCGCGACCACACGCTCGGTGGTTCTGTCGATCTGCTGGATCATCGTCGCCGACATGATTTTTTCATTCTTCCTCAATCGATGAATGCGCCGCTTGCCCTGATCGAAGTCGAAAAACTCGAAGCCTGGTACGGGCGGCGGCGGATTCTGCATGGCGTCGATTTCAACGTGAACGCGGGCGAGATTCGCGTGATCATGGGCGGGTCGGGTTCCGGGAAAAGTACACTTCTGCGGCATTTGCTAGGCCTGCACAAGCCGCGTAGCGGCACGGTGCGTTTGCTCGGCGTAGATATCGGCAAGGCAACCGAGCGCGAAATGCTCGGCGTGCGGCGCCAGATCGGTGTGTCGTTCCAAGGCGGCGCGCTGCTTACTTCGATGAGTGTCGGCGAGAATGTCTGCCTGCCCCTGCGCGAACACACCCGGCTGGACGAAAATACCATCCGCATCATGAGCCGCTTGAAACTTGAGGTCGTCAATCTCGGTGGCTTTCAGGATTTGATGCCGAGTCAGTTGTCGGGTGGCATGGTCAAGCGCGCGGCGCTCGCGCGCGCCATCGTGATGGATCCGAAACTATTGTTCTTCGATGAACCTTCGGCTGGACTCGATCCAGTCGTGTCGGCCGAACTCGATGAATTGATCCTGCGCCTGCGCGATGCGCTGCGCATGACCATCGTGGTCGTTACTCACGAA
The DNA here is from genome assembly GCA_025451955.1 of Rudaea sp. GTDB lineage: Bacteria > Pseudomonadota > Gammaproteobacteria > Xanthomonadales > Rhodanobacteraceae > Rudaea. The sequence goes on from JANWJJ010000109.1 coordinate 6,850, forward strand.
CTCGAAAGCGCGTTCAAGATTGCCGATACCATTACCGTGCTCGATCAGGGCGAAATCCTGATGACCGGCACGGTGGATGCGGTGCGCCATTGCGACAACGAACGCATCCAGGATTTGCTCAACCGGCGGCCGCGCGAAATCCAGGTCGATGCGGATGCCTACCTAAAACGATTGACCGAAGAAGCCGCTGCGTAAAATGGGGAAGCAGGCATGAAACGCGACAACATGAACTATGTGCTGGTCGGCGCGGTGGTCGTGCTCGCCTTCGTGCTGCTGCTCGTCGCGCTGGCGACGATCACCGGACGCAGTGGCGCCAGCACCGCGTACTTTACACATTACCGCAATGTCACCGGCCTGCGCTATGGCGCGCCGGTGTTCTACCAGGGCTATCGCATCGGCCAGGTCGGCGCGATCACGCCAGAGCGCGACGTCAACATCAATGGAGTGCGGGGAACGCGTTACAAGGTCGAACTCGATGTGCGCCGCGATTGGCCGATTCCGAAGGACAGTCCGGCGCGCATGACATCGACCGGCCTGCTCGCCGATGTCGCCATCGGCATCAGCGAAGGTTCGAGCAAAGACATGGCCGCAGCCGGCAGCGAGCTGGCCGGCGTCGAAAGCGCGGACATCTTCAGCGCGATGAACGAACTCGCCGGCCAGCTTTCCACGCTGACCCGCGGCCAGATCGCGCCGCTGATCCAGACCTTGTCGAAACGCGTGGATTCGATCAGCGGCAGCATCGACAAGAACACACCGCAATTGCTGGAACAGACCAATGCGCTGCTCACGCGCCTGAATCGCGCCTCGGATTCGCTCAACGATGTGCTGAAACCGGATAATCGCGCGGCGATTGCGGCGACCCTGACCAACGCGCGTGACATCAGCAAGGAGCTGCGCGGCACCCAGGAAAAACTCGACGACGCGCTCGCCCAGCTCGACAGCATCGCCAAGGAAAATCGACCCGGCATCCGCGATTCCGTGGACAATTTGCGTTCCATCCTTGCGGCGCTGTCCGGCCGCATCGATTCGATCTCGCAGCATCTGGATGTCGCCAGCCGCAACTTTGACGAATTCAGCCGTGAAGTGCGCAAGAATCCGAACCGGATTCTGATCGCGCCGAAGGCGGACAAGGTCGAGGAAGAAAACCAATGAGAACGATTATTGCCCTGTTCGCGATGCTGTTGCTCGCCGCGTGTTCGTCGCCGAGCGTGCCGGACGTCACCTATTTCCGCTTGCCGCCGCCGACGGCGTTGCCGCACGCAGACAAGCCATTGTCGACCCTGCCGATCGAAGTCGAGACATTCAGCGGCGAAGGCATCTACGCCGAGCAGGCCCTGATCTACGCGATGACGCCGGATGCGAATGCGCTGCGCGCCTATCATTATCAATTGTGGAGCGATCCTCCATCGAGCGCGTTGCAGGCGCGCCTGACCACAATGCTGCGCGATTCCGGCATCGCGCCGCTGGTCACCGATCGCTTGCCGGCGAGCAGTCAGGCCTTGCGCGTGCAAGGCAGCATCTTGCGCTACGAGCGGATCAAGCGCGACGCCGGGTATATCGTCGAGGTTGCCTTCGCCATCCGCGTCGAGCAGGACAATGGCGAGCCGGTAATCGAGCAAACCTACCGTGCGCAGGCGGCGGCGTCGGATTCCACGATCGCCGCGAGCGTGCAGGCTTTCGGTGTCGCGATCGACCAAGCCTTCGCAAAGTTCTATGTGGATCTGGCCGCGCTGGGCAAGGATTCGCATGCTGGCTGATAGACCAATGGATTCGCAACGTCTGGCGATGCTCGAAGCGATGGGCGTCGATGTATACTTTTTGCGAACGTCGGTCGATTCGCAGACCGCGCTTGCGCCCGCGGCGGGTGCAGGTGTGGATCTGGTCGTGGCCTGTGCAGCGCCGACAGCGGCCGACCGGCACGGCGCGCGTCTGCGCAAGCTGTTGCCGCATGCGCTCGGGCTGGCGCCGGATCGAATCGGCTGGATCGAACCCGATGCGGCGGGTGAGCTGCTGCCGCCACCGCCGGCGCGCGCCTATCTCGTGCTCGGCGCGACGCTGACGCGGTCGCTTGGTGTACATTTATCCACAACGCAACAAAATACCGCGGTCATCGCCGTGGCCGACGAACCGGCGGTGAGTCTGCGCGATGGCCTGTCCAAACGTGCGTTGTGGCAGGCGCTGAAGCCGGTCGCACGACGATTGCACAAGACGGGAGTCTGAATCGTGGTCGCGATCCTCAAGGAGCCGTTTCCGTTATTGCGGCCGATGCAGGTGGACGATCTGGATCAGGTCACGGCGATCGAGATTGCCGCCTACGATTATCCGTGGACGCACACGATCTTCCGCGATTGCCTGCGCGCCGGCTACAACTGCTGGGTGCTGGCGCAGGCAGTGGAAGTGATCGGCTACGGCGTGCTCAGCGTCGCCGCCGGCGAAGCGCATGTGCTCAACGTCTGCGTCGCGCGCACGCACCAGGGCAGCGGTCACGGCCGGCATCTGATGCGGCGCCTGATCGACTTGGCGCGCTGGCATCGCGCCGAGCGCATCTTTCTCGAAGTGCGGCCATCGAACGCGCACGCCGTCGCGCTGTATCACGATCTGGGTTTCAACGAGATCGGCAAGCGCCCGAATTATTATCCGAGCAAACGCGGCCGCGAGGATGCGATCGTGATGGCGCTGGAGTTGCTGCCGCCGGAAGATTGAGGCAAGGTCTGAATAACCTCGCTGTCATCCCGGCTTTCGCCGGAATGACGAGCCAAATCGGAGGTTCCTAAAGCGCTGCCAGACGCTCGGCTTGTTCGCGCAATCCGTTCAGCGTTGTGGTGAAATCCGCGACACGTTGCTTTTCTTGCTCGATCACGGCCGCCGGTGTTTTCGCGCCGAAGTTGGCGAGCTTGGCGTTGGACTTGGCGATTTCGCCTTGCAGGCGCGCGATCTCTTTTTCCAGACGTGCCTTTTCCGCGCCGAGGTCGATCAGTCCGGCCAGCGGAATCAGCAATTTCATTTCACCGACGATGGCGGCGGCGGACGGCGGTTCGGTTTCGTTCGCATCGAGCCAGCGTTGCGATTCGGTGCGCGCGAGAAAGGCGATCGAGTCCACAAACCTCGACGTACGCGCGTGATCACTCGCATTGCCGCTGGCGAATAGCAAAGGAATCGCCTTGCCGGGCGCGATATTCATTTCGCTGCGGATGCGGCGAATCGATGCAATCACATTCTTCAGCCACTCGGTTTCCGCTTCTGCCGCGGCATCGTTCGTGAATTCCGCCGTGAGCGGATAGGCGCGCAATGAAATCGTGTCGCCGGAAATCCCGAGCTTCGGCGCGACTTCGTGCCAGATTTCCTCGGTGATGAACGGGATGATCGGGTGCAGGGCGCGCAGCAGCGCTTCAAGCACGTAAAGCAACGTGTGACGGGTGGAATCGGCGGCGACTTTGTCTTCGCCCGTCAACGCCGGTTTCGTCAGTTCCAGGAACCAGTCGCAGAATTCGTTCCAGGTGAATTCGTACAGCGCCTGCGCAACCAGATCGAAACGATACAGCGCGATCTGTTGCTCCACTTCCGCCAGCGTTTTTGCAAAACGCGTCAAAATCCACTTTTCCGCATCAGTCTCCGGAGCCAATGCAGTGCTGCTGGCGGCGTCGAAATTCTCGCAATTCATCAACACGAACCGCGCTGCATTCCACAGTTTGTTGCAGAAATTCTTGTAGCCTTCGGCGCGCTTGAGATCGAAGTTGATCGTGCGGCCGTAGGTTGCCAGCGCAGCGAACGTGAAGCGCAAGGCATCGGTGCCGACGGCGGCGATGCCATCCGGATAATCCTTGCGGATGCGCTTCTCCACTTTCTCGCGCACCTGTGGAATCAAGAGTGCAGAAGTGGATTTTTTCACCAGCGCATCGAGTTCGATGCCGTCGATCAGATCCAGCGGATCGATCGTGTTGCCCTTGGACTTGGACATCTTCTGGCCTTCGGCGTCGCGCACGATGGCATTGATGTAGACCTCGCGGAACGGCACCTTGCCGGTGAAATACTGCGTCGCCATGACCATGCGCGCGACCCAGAAGAAGATGATGTCGAAACCGGTGACGAGCACCGCGCTAGGCAGGAATTTCTGATCGCTAGCCCAGTTGGCGACAATTTTCCCGTTCTCGCGTACCGGCCCGTCCGCCGGCCAGCCCATCGTCGAAAATGGCCATAGCGCGGATGAAAACCAGGTGTCGAGCACGTCTTCGTCCTGGCGCAACGCACCGACGGGTGCGGTCGTCGCATGCGCGCGCGCATCGGCTTCGTCCTCGCCGACAAAGATATTTCCGGCCTCGTCGTACCACGCCGGAATGCGATGACCCCACCAGAGCTGGCGGCTGACGCACCAATCCTGAATATTGTCCAGCCATTGCGTGTACGTCGTGCTCCAATTTTCCGGCACGAATTTGATTTCACCTGAGCGCACCGCGTTGAGCGCAGGCTCGGTGATGGCCTTGCGGCCGCGCTCGGAGGTGAGATCGAGAAACCACTGATCGGTCAGCATCGGCTCGATTACCGCGTCCGTGCGCTGGCTGATCGGCACTTGCAGCTTGTGCTTCTTGGTTTCGACGAGCAGGCCGAGTGCATCGAGATCGGCGAGCACGGCCTTGCGTGCGGCGTAGCGGTCGAGCCCGCGATATTTCTCCGGCGCGTTGTCGTTGATCTTCGCATCGAGCGTGAGGATGACGCGCGGCGTGAGCTTGTGCCGCGCGCCGATCTGCCAGTCATTGAAATCGTGCGCCGGCGTGATCTTCACCGCACCCGTGCCGAATTCGCGCTCGACGTAATCGTCGGCGATCACCGGAATCTCGCGGTCGCACAACGGCAGCTTGAGTGTCTTGCCGATCAGTGCCTGATAGCGTTCGTCCTCGGGATGCACAGCCACGGCGACATCGCCGAGCATGGTTTCCGGGCGCGTCGTCGCCACGACCAGACCTTCGCCGCCGTCGCTGGCGGGGTAGCGGATCGACCACAGCGAGCCGTCCTTTTCCTCGTTGTTCACTTCCAGATCAGACACCGCGGTCATCAGCACCGGGTCCCAGTGGACCAGACGCTTGCCGCGGTATAAAAGTCCATCTCTATACCATTGCACAAATACTTTTATTACCGCAGCGGACAAGCCGGCGTCCATCGTGAAGCGTTCGCGCGACCAGTCCACCGAGGCGCCGAGCCGGCGCATCTGGTTGCCGATCGTGGAACCCGACTCGCCTTTCCATTCCCCCACACGCTCGATGAACTTCTCGCGGCCGAGGTCGTGGCGCGTCTTGCCTTGCGCGGCGAGTTGGTTCTCGACGATCTTCTGCGTGGCGATGCCGGCGTGATCGGTCCCGCCCTGCCACAGCGTTCTGAATCCACGCATGCGGTGATAGCGCGTCAGCGCATCCATGATCGTCATCTGGAACGCGTGGCCCATGTGCAGGGTGCC
>JANWJJ010000110.1 GCA_025451955.1 Rudaea sp.
AATTGCAGGGTTTCAACAACCTGACCAAGGCGCTTTCGTTCAATATCTACGACATCTGCTACGCGGTGACGCCCGAACAGCGCGACCGCTACATCGACTACATCGACGAGCAGTACGATTCCGACCGCCTGACCAAGATCCTCACCGACGTGGCCGAAATCATCGGCGCGAACATTCTCAACGTCGCGCGCCAGGACTACGACCCGCAGGGCGCGAGCGTGACGATCCTGATTTCCGAGCATCCGGTGGTGGAAAAGCTCGGCAAGGACGTGATCTCCGAGGCGATGGTGGCGCACTTGGACAAATCGCACATCACCGTGCACACCTATCCGGAGACCCACCCGGACAACGGCATCGCGACGTTCCGCGCCGACATCGACGTCGCCACCTGCGGCGTCATCTCGCCGCTGAAGGCGTTGAACTACCTGATCGACAGTTTCGAGTCCGACATCGTCACGATGGACTACCGCGTGCGCGGCTTCACCCGCGACATCAAGGGCAAGAAGCACTACATCGACCACCGCATCAATTCGATCCAGGAATATCTGGCCAAGCACATCCGCCAGAGATACGAGATGTTCGACGTCAACGTGTATCAGGAAAACATCTTCCACACCAAGATGCACGTGAAGGAATTCGACCTGGAAACCTATCTGTTCGAGGCCCACGCCGAAGATCTGTCGTTCAAGGATCGCCAACGCATCGAAGCGGTGCTCAAGCGCGAGATTGAAGAGCTGTTTCACGGCAGGAATTTGACGTAACGCACGACGTTGACTCACGAACGCTGGATAAGGAACGCGGAAAACACCGTGCTCGTCATTCCGGCAGGGACTGCCGGAATCCAGACTGCAAGGATACGAATCTCGTACGCGGCAATAAAAGCAGCTTGCCGTCCATGGCTTCTGGATCCCGGCATTCCGTGCCGGGATGACAGATCTGCTCAAATCCGGTAGGCGACGGCCTTCATCACGCCGCTGGCAAATCGCATCAGCGATGGAATCGGCGATGGTAGATCGACGCCACCCGCAGCTTGCGCCGCTTTGCCATGTCGCGCCTCATCGGCTTGCATTTGCGCAACGACGGCACGACTGCGCGCATCGGCCTCCGGCAAATTTTCCAGATGCTCGCCCAGATGCGCTTCGACCTGGCGCTCGGTTTCGACGACGAAGCCGAGACTGACATGATCGCTGACCAAGGCGGCGGTCGCACCCAACGCGAAACTGCCGGCATACCACAGCGGATTGAACAGGCTGGGCCGGCTGGAAAGCGCGTCGAGGCGTTCGCCGCACCAGGCCAGATGATCGGTTTCCTCGGCTGCTGCCGTCAGCAATTGCGACCGCGTAGCCGCATCGCGCGCGACCGCGGCTTGGCCGGAATACAAGGCCTGCGCGCAGACTTCGCCGGTGTGATTCACGCGCATCAGACCGGCGGCGTGACGGCGCGCAGACTCGTCAAGATCAGCTTCTGGCATTCCGACGGCTGGCGACAGCCGCATCGATTCCGGCGTGGCGCCGAGCGCGGTGGACAGGGCGCGTTCGATCTCGATCAGGGCACGGTCGAAACGGGAAAGTTGGCGGGCGAACATGCCGTCAATTCTCCAATTGTTGCGCCAGCAACGCAATCGGGTGGATAACCGGCAAGGCGACTCCGCGCTGGCGCAGGCCGTTGTCGAGAAATATTCGGCAACCGACATTGCTGGTGACGAGCAAATCCGGCGTCAGTGCGGCGGTCTGGTCGAGTTTTTCCGTGCGCAGGGCATCGGCGATATCGGCGTGACGCAGGAAATAATCGCCGGCCGCCCCGCAACATTGCGGCTCCGTCGGCAATGCCACAATTTCCATTTGTGGAATCCTTGCCAACAAACGCTGGATGGCGGCATCCGCGTGCGCGATATTTGCCTGTGTACATGGCGTATGCACGGCGGCGCGCTGCGCCAGCGGACGGAATTTCAATTCGCCGATGCGCGTATCGCCATCGAGGAATTCATGGATTTCGCGCACACGGATTTTCGTGCCGGCAAAGGTGCGATCACGCAGCGTGCCGAAGCAGCCGGAAGCCGACACCAGCACGGTATCGACGCCGGCGTCGATGAACGCCTGCCGCGTCGGAGTCCCCAGCGCGTCGGCGCTTTCCAGATCGCCCGCGTGCACTGCCAGCGCGCCGCAGCACGCTTGTCCGCGCGGTAACACCGTTTCGTAGCCGAGCGTCGCGAGCAAACGGACCGCCGCCGCGTGCACATCGCGATCGGCAGCGGCGGCGATGCAGCCGAGAAACAATCCCACGCGACCACGTGATACGGCTGTGGTCGCTCGCGCCCGCGCGATGACGCGCGGCAAGCGTGGCAACTCGCGGACCAGTCGATCCAGCCGCAATGGCCGTAATGCCGCCTGCACGATGCTACTTTGTATACAATTGCGCAAACCGGGCAAGTTGGCGAAATGCAATGCAGCACGCAACAGCCGCGGATGGCGCAGCCAGAAGGCCAGCCGCAAAGGTTTAGTGGACGTTGCGCGCAACAAGCCGCGCGTGGCCACGATCAGTTCGCCATAGCGCACCTGCGACGGACACACGCGTTCGCAGCTCATGCACGCCAGACATTGGTCCAGATGTTGTTCGACTGTCGGGCTGGCGGCGATCTGTCCCGTCGCCAGCGCCTGCGCGAACGCAATGCGCCCGCGCGGCGATTCGGCTTCGTTGCGGCCGACACGGTAGGTGGGACACACCGGCAGACACAGACCGCATTTGACGCATTGGTCGGCCAGTTCGACGATGCGCGCGCGCGCATCGCGGCCCGGATCGCAAGCCGGATCGGCGCCTGCGCGATCCCCTGACAATCGGCTCGCGTGCATCATCGTGTCATCGCTTCGGGGCCTGGGTCGTTATTGTCCCGTGTCTTTCCCCTGCATGCCAGCGTGCGCCACCATGTCCCAACGTCAGCTTCTCCGCAATTTTCCACCATTTCACCGCCTGTGCACGCGGCTTGCCATCCTCGCCGCCACGGCCTTGCTCACCGCCTGCGCCACTGCGGTGCGCGCGGACACGGGCCTGCGCCCCGCCGATGCACAATGGTTGGATCGCGTCACCTACGGCTTGGATAGCGCTACCGTGCAACGCTTCCGCGAACTCGGCCGGCAAGGTTTTCTCGACGCGCAACTTGCCGCACGCGACGACAAACTGCCCGCGCCGATTCAGGCGCAGATCGACGCCATGGATATTTCGCGCATTCCGGCCACTCAACTTGTCGCCGACGCCGTCGCCGCACAAAAACAAATCAAGCTGGCCAGTGACACCGACAAGCAGTCGTTGCGCAAGCAGCGCAACCAGGTTGGCAATCGCTACCTGGACGAAGTCGCACAACGGCAAATGCTGCGTGCGATCTATTCGCCGGACCAGCTCAAGGAGCAGATGGTCTGGTTCTGGCTCAACCATTTCAGCGTGTTCGCGCGCAAGGGCGCCGGACGCTGGCTGGTCGCCGACTATGAAGAACGCGCGATCCGTCCGCACGCACTCGGGCATTTTCGCGATCTGGTCATAGCCACGCTCACGCATCCGGCGATGCTGATTTATCTGGACAATGCCCAGAACGCCGTGGGCAAGGCCAATGAAAATTACGCGCGCGAGTTGATGGAGTTGCACACGCTGGGCGTGAGTTCGGGCTACAGCCAGCGCGATGTGCAGGAACTGGCGCGTGTGCTCACCGGCGTCGGCGTCGACGTCGACCTGCGCCAGAACGCAGCGCCAGGCAATCGCCTGGCGATCCACGACGGCCTGTTCGCGTTTTATCCCGCGCGTCACGATTTCGGCGACAAGACCTTGCTCGGCCACCGCATCCACGGCAGCGGTTTCGGCGAAGTCGAACAGGCGGTGAATTTGATCGTCGCACAACCGGCCTGTGCGCATTTCATCTCGAAACAGATCGCGCAGTATTTCGTCGCCGACGATCCGCCGGCGGCGCTGGTCGAGGCGATGGCCAAAACCTTCCAGCGCAGCGATGGCGATATCGCGGCGGTGTTGCGAACGCTGTTCGAATCGCGCGAATTCGCCGCCTCGCTGGGCAAGAAGTTCAAGGATCCCATGCACTACGTGGTGTCGGCGTCGCGCCTGGTGCTGGACGGCACGACCATCCCCAGCGCCGAGCCGATGGTGCGCTGGGTGAATGCGCAGGGCGAGGCGCTGTTCGGGCATCTGACGCCTGACGGTTATCCGCTCGCTGCCAGTGGCTGGGCCAGTTCCGGCCAACTCAGTCGGCGCTTCGAGATCGCACGCGCGATCGGTGCGGGCAACGCGGTGCGCTTTGTGCGCGAACTCGGCATGCCGCCGACGCCGGAGATCCCGGACGCCGACAGCCCACTCTACGCCGTCGCCATCCGCCCGCAGTTGTCCACCACCACGCTGGCCGCCATCGCCCAGGGCAAATCGCCGCAGGAGCGCAATGCGTTCTTGCTGGCGTCGCCGGAATTCAACTATCGTTGAGGAAGATCGTCATGCAACGCCGCCAATTTCTCGCCACTCTTGCAGCGTCGCTACCGGCGCTCACCGTCGCCGGACGCGTGTTTGCCGCGCCGCCCTCGTCGCCACGTTTTCTGCTGGTGTTTCTGCGCGGCGGTTACGACTGCGCCAATCTGCTGGTGCCGTATGCGAGCGATTTCTACTACGAGTCGCGGCCGACCATCGCGGTTGCCAGGCCCGATACTGCGGCCGCCGAATCCGCGCTGCGGCTGGACGCCGACTGGGCGCTGGCACCGGTGCTGCGTGCCTCGTTGGGATCGTTGTATACAAATAAACAACTAGCCTTTGTACCATTCGCCGGCACCGACGATCTGTCGCGCAGCCATTTCGAGACGCAAGACAACATCGAACGCGGGCAGCCGCTGGATCGGCATGCGTTCGACAGCGGTTTTCTCGCCCGCCTGGCGACGATCCTGCGCGGGCGCGCCACACCGATCGCCTTCACCAACGATCTGCCGCTGTCGTTCCGCGGCGGTGGCGACGTGCCCAACATCTCGCTGCGCGCGGTCGGCAAGCCCGCTTACGACCAGCGTCAGGCGGAGATTCTCACCGCCATGTACGCGGGCAGCCCGCTGCAGGCGGAAGTGGCCGATGGTCTGCACTTGCGTCAGCAGGTCGCCCGGGAATTCGCCGGCGAAATGACCAAGGCCAATCGTGGCGCGATCAGCGCGCAGGATTTCGCCAGCGAGGCACAGCGCATCGCACGCCTGATGCGCGACCAATACCGGCTCGGCTTCGTCGATGTCGGCGGTTGGGATACGCACGTCAACGAAGGTGGCGCGCAGGGCCAGCTCGCCAACCGGCTCGGCAATCTCGGCCGCGGTCTGGCCGCGTTCGCGCAGGAACTGGGCGACGCCTGGAACGACACCACCGTGGTCGTCGTTTCCGAATTCGGCCGCACCTTTCGCGAAAACGGCGACAAGGGCACCGATCACGGCCACGGCTCGGTGCACTGGATTCTCGGCGGCGGCATCCACGGCGGCCGCATCGCCGGCGAACAGATAAAAGTACAACAATCCACCTTGTTGCAGAACCGCGATTATCCGGTGCTCAACAATTACCGCAACGTGCTCGGCGGATTGTTCGCGCGGCTATGGGGACTGAATGCGTCCCAGCTCGACACGGTTTTCCCGCAGGCCAGACCGCAGGATTTGCGACTGGTTTAGCCGCCCGCGGTTTTCTGCTTGAATGCGGCCAGATCGGCCAGCACCTGGCCGGAATTCGCCTTCGGATCGACGTCCGCATAATGCTTGGCGACCTTGCCCTGCGGATCGATCAGAAAGGTTTCGCGGCGCGCATAGGTAAAGCCCATGTGAGTGGTCAACACGCCGTAGGTTTTTGCCACGGCTTGCGTATTGTCCGAAAGCAGCGGAAACGGCACGTGATATTTATCCGCAAACTCGGCGTGCGATTTCACGTCGTCCAGGCTCACGCCGAGCACTTGCGCACCGGCCTTGTGCAGCTTGAGCACGTCGTCGCGGAAAGTGCAGACTTCGGTGGTGCAGCCGGGAGTGAAATCCTTCGGGTAAAAGTATAAAACGACCCATTGCCCGTGATATTGCGCCAGTGAATGCCACGCGCCTTTTTGATCCTGCAGCTTGAAATCCGGCGCAGCCTGGCCATCCGCAGGCGCTGCGCCCGTAGCGGCGTCGGCCGCAAACACGAAGGCAGGAGACGCCAGCAGCGCCAGCGCGAGAAGGAAATGCGTGAATCGTTGCATGGTTCACCTCATGGAATCGATGATTTATCCGGACGCAGCATACGCCTGTGGTGCGCGCATGGCGTGATTTCCCGCAGATGGCGGGTTGTGTGGCAACAGACCGCGACTGCCGGTGGTTTCTTGCAACCGCGCGCGGGCACATAATGCGACCTTGCTTGTGGAGACTGCCCATGACCCGTCGTTATGTCGCCTCAGACGCCATCGAAAACTATGTCTGGTCGCACACGCGTGAAAGCGATGCCGCACGCCGCCTGCGTGCCGAAACCGCAAAACTGCCGCAGGCGCAGATGCAAATCGGCCCGGATCAGGCCGCGTTTCTGGCCCTGCTCGTGCGCAGCATCGGCGCGCGGCGTTGCGTCGAGATCGGCACCTTCACCGGCATGAGTGCGCTGGCCGTGGCCGGGGCGCTGCCCGACGACGGCAAGCTGGTGTGCTGCGACATCAGCGTCGAATGGACGACCATCGCACGGCGTTACTGGGCCGAGGCCGGCGTTGCCGCGCGCATCGAGCTGCGCTTGGCGCCGGCACTGGATACGCTGCGCGATCTCATCGTGCGCGATGGCGAAGGCAGTTACGACTTCGCCTTTATCGATGCCGACAAGTCCGGCTACGCCGACTACTACGAAACCTGTCTGCGCTTGCTGCGGCCCGGCGGATTGATCGCGCTGGACAACATGCTTTGGTCCGGCCGCGTCGCCGACGCGCAAGTGCACGATGCCGATACCGATGCGATCCGCGCGTTGAATGCAAAGATTCACGCCGATGCGCGCGTAGACGCGTCGCTGCTGACGGTCGGCGACGGCGTGATGCTAGTGCGCAAACGCGGTTGAGGCAGCGCTGCTGCCAACGCGAACCGCTCAGCTGACGCCGAGCACTTCGTGGAGTTTGTATTCCCCGGTCTTGCCCGCAATCACTGTCTGCAGCGACCGACCGAGTTGCAGCAGCGATCCGGCCTGATCGAGGATCGCGTCCGAAACCATCAGCCGAGTTTCCGCCAGCTTGTTGGCGGACTCGATCCGGCTGGCAAAATTGACCGCGTCACCAATGGCCGTGATGCGCTCGTGGCCGATCGCACCCACACTGCCGACGACGACGGCGCCGTAGTGGATACCGATTCGGATATCGAAGGCGTGGTTGTATGCGGTTTCCAGATACGGCTTCAAGGCATCCATCGCGGCGAGCATGGCCAGGCCGGCCCGGACTGCGCTCAATGCCGGATTCTTGTTTCTCTCCGGATAGCCGAACAACGCCATCAGGCCATCGCCCATGTAGTTGTCGATGTGGCCACCGAAACGGGCGATCGGCGGGCCCATGACGTGAAAGTAACGATTGAGAACATGCACCGTATCGTGGGGCGGCAACAGCTCGCTGAACGCCGTGAAGCCGCGGATATCGGCAAACAGAATCGCCAGTTCACGCGCTTCACCAACGGCCGTGCCGGTCGCACCGCGTCGGCGTTGATCGACCAAGGCGACGTCTTCATCATCGAGTATCAGGCGACGCATGATCAAATCGGCGTGTGGAACCGTCTGGCATGCCAGACGCAAGGAAGGGCTGAATCCCAACCGCTCGGCCAACAACTGTTCGGCACTCGTGCGCGCCGCGCAGCCGTCGATCCCGTGCTCAATGGCGACACGACACGTCGAGCAGTGCGCATGGCCGCCACAGGCGTGCGCATGCGCGACGCCGGCGCGCAGCGAAGCCTCCAGCAAGGTTTCGTCTGGCCTGGCTTCGATCGTCACGTTGTCCGGCAAGATGCGGATGGTTGGCATGGAATCCCTACCGAGAGCGTTGTCCGGGTGACAATAGGGCAAATCGATGAAGACGTGCGAGAGTGTAAGCCCGTGGGTAACTACTTCTTCGGCTTGTCCGGCAGTTTCGCCGCATCGAAACCGCCGATCTCGAATTCGACAGCCTTGTCGCCTTCGCCTCTGATCGTCACGTCGATGGCGACGGTTTTCGCTTTCTCGAGCTTCGCGATGAAACCCTTGTCGTCATCGATGAACAGCGCCGGTTCGCCGGTGGGCGGAATCGTCGCCCGCATGCGCTGGGCGGGTTTGCCATCGAAGCTCATGGCCAGCGTCGCGCAGCCTTTGCGGCAATCGAACGTCGCGCCGTCGAGCAGCAGATAGACGCTTTGTCCCCACTTCGGATGTTGGCGCAAGACTAGGCGAATGCGCGCGCCGGCGTGGGCCAACGGCTGTTTGCTGACGATGGCGGCGGCGTATTGGGTGCCGCCGGCTTCGGGCACGGCGGTGTAGATCCACAGCCGCGCAAGCCGTCGAGTTTCGGCCTGTTCCGCCGATTTGGCACGCACCGCGTCCAAGGTTTTCTGCACCGTGACGGCAGCCTGCGTGCCGGGATATCTGGCCAGCACTTCGTTGCCCAACGTCGTTGCAAGGTCCCAACTGCCGCGCGTGCGCATCTGATCGTAGAGCACCATTTCCTTCGCCGCGCTGGCTTCAGCGACGGCCTTCGCGGCAACCGCAGGATCGACTGGCGGCGGCGATTTGGAACACGCGCCGAGTGCCAGTGCGAAAGCAACACAGAACAGACTCGAATTTCGTGGCGACATCGGCAGTCTCGATGGATTGCGAGGGCGCAACGATACCCGATTTGCGACGATTATTCGCAGGGATCGCGGCCGAGGTTGCGCTCGTAGGTCGAGATACTTTCATCGTGCTCGTGACCGGCGCGGCCGATGGAACCGGCGCGACGCATCTGCGTGCAAGCCTCATCGCGAGGGATCGGATGCGCGGAAACGCTAATCGACGCTTTCGCGGTTTGGCCGCGGCCACGCCCGCGTCCGCGAGCGCCATCGTCCTTCGCCGTGATCGAATGCGGACAACTGCCGTGGCGATAGAACACTTCGCCATCGCTGGCGCGGCATTCGTAGGAGGTGGCCTCGTGACTTGTCGGCCGCCGCGATGCGGTGGAACGGCGCGCCGAAGTATTTCCGCTGCGGCGCTCGACTGCATACTGCGGTGGTGGTGTATACGTCGGCGCTGGATCGATCGACACGCGGGCTTCATGCTGCGATCCCGAGCATGGTTGCGCCTGATAAGCAACGCCGCCTTGCGCATTGGTACATTTGTATACCGATTCCGCACGCACGCCGGCGGCGAGGCCAAGCAATAGCAGCGCCGCAAGCCATTCGTACCAGCGCATGCTGCGGCCGTAGGCATCGAATTTCGTTTTGTTCATCACGCGTCCTCCTGTGAGGCCGCCATCATCGACGCGCGGGCGAAACGCAACCAGCGGAAAACGCCGTGACGCAGCGTAGGAAATTACCTACGCAGGCAGCGTGCCGCGTTATCAGGTCTCCAATAAAGCCACCAGGTGTTATCGTGACAGTCAGTTGCTTCCGCCCGCAAAATGTCGCCGTTGTGCCCGTGACGAGTCACGCGGGACGTTTATCCTCCGCGTTCTCACAAAACGGAGTTGCGTATGCGCTTATTGATAACGGCGATTCTCGTTTCCGGTTTGATCGTGCCAGGCGCGTATGCGCAGATGCCCGCATCGGAGCGAACAAATATTGCGAACAATCCTTCATGGACGGCTGCGCAGAAACCGTTTCGCATCTACGGCAATACCTGGTATGCCGGGCCTCGCGGCCTCACCGTCTTGCTTATCACTGCACCTACAGGCAACGTTTTGATTGACGGCGGCGTGCCGGGGGACGTCGCGCTGATCGAGGCGAATATCCGAAATCTCGGCATCAATCTGCGCGACATCAAATGGATTCTCAATTCGCACGCGCATTCCGATCATGCCGGAGACATTGCGCAACTCGCGCACGACACAGGTGCGCAGGTGATCGCGAGCGCCGCGGATACCCTGTTGCTGGAACGCGGCGGTTACGACGACCCGGAATACGGTGATAGATTCCCGTTCCCGCCGGTGCATGTGGCGCGCAGGGTGGCTGACGGTGAAAGTTTGCACTTGGGTGATCTGGTATTGACCGCGCGCTTGACGCCAGGCCATACCAAAGGCAACACGACCTGGACGTGGACGTCATGCGAGGACAATCGCTGTCTGCATATAGTCGATGTCGGCAGCCTGTCGGCACCCGATTACAACTTGATCGGCAACCCAAAGTACCCGAATATGGTCAAGGATTTCGAATACAGTTTCGCGATGGTCGCGGCCTTGCCTTGCGACATCGCGCTCGCCCCGCATCCGGACATGGTGAATTTCTGGGAACGTGTGGCCAAGCGTAAACAAGGCGACGCGGATGCACTGATTGATTCCACGGCATGCCGCGCTTACGCGAAAATTGCGCATGAAAATTTCGAGGCACAACTGGCGAAGCAAGGCGCCGATGCTGGTTTGGTAAAATAGCGCAGCTCCACATCCGGACCGTTGCATCCATGCGCAAAATCGTCCACATCGATATGGA
>JANWJJ010000111.1 GCA_025451955.1 Rudaea sp.
CGCGGTCAAAGCGGCTGATGTACAGGCGCTTCGCGGCCGGATCGAAGGTGAGGTAATCCCAACCGCCGGTCTGACCGATGACGAAGCGTTTCGCCACGGTGTAATTCGGTGTGACATTGGGCGCGGGCGCGGCTGCGGCTTGTGGCGCAAGCACGGCGGCGAGGAGCAAGGCGGGTAATGGCATGGTGGAATCTCCAGTGGCGTGAATCGGTCGGTGCAGTCTAGCCAGTGCGCGTTATGGACTCCATAACCGGCGCCTGTGGCCAGGTCAATGATTGCGCTGCAAGGCGTAATCGGCGAGCACCCGCAGCGCATCACGCGCGACGGATTGCGGCAAAGTGGACAACGCCGCTTTTGCCGCATCGCTGAATTTCTGCGCCTGCGCGCGTGCGCGCTCCAGCGCGCCGGAATCGCGAATTGCGGCGACGATGTTGTCGAGCGAATCCAAACCGCCAGTTTCGATCGCGCGGCGCAGGCTCGCGGCTTGCGTCGGGCTGGCGCGTTCCAACGCATAGATCAGCGGCAGGGTGGCTTTGCCTTCGGCCAGATCGTCGCCGATATTCTTGCCCAGGGTGCCGGCGTCGGAAACGTAATCGAGCACGTCGTCGGCAATCTGAAAGGCGAAGCCGAGGTTCAATCCATAACGCGCCAGCGCCTCTTCCTGCGCTGGCGGCAATCCCGCGAGCAGGCCGCCGAGTCGCGTGGCGGCGGCGAACAGCACCGCGGTCTTGCGCTCGATCACACGCAGATACGCGGCTTCGTCGACATCGGGATTGTGGATGTTGAGCAATTGCAGCACTTCGCCTTCGGCGATCTTGTTGGTGGTGTCGGCGAGCAGGCGCATCACGCGCATGTCGTCGGCTTCGACCATCATCTGGAACGCGCGCGAATACAGAAAATCGCCGACCAGCACGCTGGCCGCATTGCCCCACAGCGCGTTCGCGGTCTTGCGTCCGCGGCGCAGATCGGATTCATCGACCACGTCGTCGTGCAGCAAAGTCGCGGTGTGGATGAACTCGACCACGGCGGCCAGCAGGATATGGTTGCGTCCGAAATATCCGGCGGCCTGCGCGGCGAGCAGCACCAGCATCGGCCGCAGGCGCTTGCCGCCGCCGCCGATGATGTGTTCGGCGATCTGATTGATCAGTACGACATCGGATGCCAGGCGCGTGCGGATCAGCGCATTGACGGCGCCCATATCGGGCGCGGCCAGCGCCTGCGCGGCGGAGAAATTCGCAATGCCGGTGGCGTGCAAAACAGGAGCGATAGACATGCGCCAAGTGTAGCGTGCGCGTCGATGCGTTTATAGCCGGGTGCTTGGAAGCGATCCGGTTTGAACCTGAATCCGCCCTAGCACAATGCTGCGAATAAAACATCACTAGTTTTAGTGATGTGCAAATCGGTGTGGCCTGTTAGATTCGACACGTTTCCGACCGCAGGGGCAAGCTCATGCGTACTTCTCAAGTTACTTTCGCGTGCCGCGGCGCGGTCATGCAGCACCCGTTGGCGTTGGCGCTGACCTTGGCGCTGGGCGCGGTGCCGCTGAGCGGCGTGGCCGCCACGATCAGTGTGACAACTGCGGGCGACCCGGGTGTCACAGGCACTTGTTCCGTGCGTCAGGCCATCGTGTCGATGAATACCGGTGCGGTGTCGGGTGGCTGCGTGGCGAGTGGAACCTTCGGCAGCAGCGATACGATCAACTTCGATACCGGTACATTTCCGAATGGCGGCGCAAACTCGATTACGCTGGGGGATTCGGCCTATAACCAGCTAAGCATCACCGCTGCCAAGCTCACCATCGATGCCAGCGCCAATGGCAATGTGACGATCCAGCGCTCATCCAGCGCGACCAACGCGTTCGGCATCATTATCGACACCGCGACGATCGGCGGCTCGCTCACGCTAAACCATCTTACCCTGAGCAATGGTAAGGTCGCCGCGGCTACCGCCTGTAATGCAGGCGGTGGCGGCGGCGGCATCTGCATACAATTCGCGAACCTCACCCTGACCAACAGCGCGCTCAGCGGCAATTCGGCAAAGTTCGGCGGCGGCATCGCTTCCAGGTTCGGCAATGTCACCCTGACCAACAGCACGCTCAGCGGCAATTCGGCCAGTTCCAGCGGCGGCGGCATCTATTTCAGCGGCAAGTACGGCAATGTCACCCTGACCAACAGCACGCTCAGCGGCAATTCGGCCAGTTCCAGCGGCGGCGGCATCTACTTCAACGGCGTGAACAGCAGAGTCACCCTGACCAATAGCACGGTCAGCGCGAACACAGCCACCAGTTTTGGCGGCGGCATCTACAGCAAAAATGTAGCCAACGTGAACAACGCGGCAGTCAAGGTGATCAACTCGATTGTCGCCAGCAATACGCAAGCCGGCGGCGGCGATATCAATCCGGGCGTGACTGCAGATTCGACGGGCAACTTTATTGGCGGCAATCCCCAGCTTGGCGCGCTGGCGAGCAACGGCGGCCCGACCCGGACGATGCTGCCGCAGCTTGGCAGCCCAGTGATTGATGCGATTGCCTGTACGGCGGCGCCGGCCACCGACCAGCGCGGCATTTCGCGCCCGCAAGGCCCAGCCTGCGATATCGGCGCAGTGGAAGTGCAAGAGTACAGCGTCGGCGGCAATGCCAGCGGACTGACCGGCAACGTGGTCCTGAAGCTCGATGGCACCGCGCCCACCACGACGCAGACCCTGACCGTCGCGGCCAATGCGACGTCGTTTGTTTTTGCCACCGGGCTATCGCCGGGTTCTAACTGGCGCGTGGCCATCACCAGCGCGCCGACCGGCCAGTCGTGTACGCTAACGCCCACCAGCGGTAGCGCCATCGCCGCGAACGTTACCAACCTCGCGCTGAGCTGTGCGATAACGGTCAACGTCACACCGCAAAACCCGGCCGTGAGTCAGTCGGTGTGTTCCAACGGATCGCCCACCGCACCGACGTTGATCGACGCGAACACCACCGGCATCGCCTACAACAACTCGCCATCCGGCCCGTACTCGGGCGGCCAGTCCGTTGGTGTCACGGCGATGGCGCAGACCGGCTATCAGTTTGTCGCTGCGCCGGCTGGCTGGACCTTCGTCGACTCGACCCACGAGACGTTCAACGTCACCTTCAATGCAACACCGAACTGCACGCAACAGATCGCGAATTTCAGCGCGACGCCAGCGAACCCGACCTACACGCCCGGCGGCACGTTCACCGTATCGGCCACGGGCGGCGCCTCGGTCAATCCGGTCATGTTCTCGATCGCCACCGCGAGTACGAGCGTGTGCAGCGCGGGCGGCACGAACGGCGCAACGATCACGATGCTCGCTGCCGGTACCTGCACCGTGCTGGCTGATCAGGCCGGAGACACACAGCTTGCGGCGGCGGCGCAGGCGACGCTCGATGTCACCATCGCGGTTCCGGCTGCTCCGCTGGTGCCCACACCAACGCTGGGCCGCTGGGCGCTATTGCTGCTGGGCGGATTGCTGGCGGGGCTGGGCCTGTCGCGCGCGGCGTCGGCACGACGTGTGAATCCAGGCTGCCCCGACACAACGCCGCGAATAAAGAATCACTGATTTTAGCGATGTGCAAATCGGTGCGGCCGGTTAGATTCGACACGTTTCCGACCACAGGGGCAAGCTCATGCGTACTTCTCAAACCACGTTCGCGCGCCACAACACAATCATGCAGCATCCGCTGGCGTTGGCGCTGACCTTGGCGCTGGGCGCGGTGCCGCTGAGTGGCGAGGCCGCCACGATCAGCGTGACAAGCGCGGGCGATGCTGGTGGCTGCACGGTGCGTCAGGCCATCGTGTCGATGAATACCGGTGCGGTATCGGGTGGCTGCGTGGCCGGTGGAACCTTCGGCAGCAGCGACACGATCAACTTCGATTCAGGTATCTTTCCCACTGGCAACACGAACGCAATCACGCTGGGGGATTCGGCCAACAACCAGCTAAGCATCACCGCTGCCAACCTGACCATCGATGCCAGCGCCAATGGCAATGTGACGATCCAGCGTTCATCCACCGCGACCAACGCGTTCGGCATCATCTACGACAGCGCAGCGGCTGGCGACTCGCTCACGCTAAACAGTCTCACCTTGAGCAATGGCAAGGTCGCCGCTTTTGTACAAGGCGGCGGCATCCGCATTCGCTATGCGAACCTCACCTTGACCAACTGCACGCTCAGCGGCAATTCGGCACAGTACAGCGGCGGCGGCATCTATTCCCAGTCCGGCAGTGTCACTCTGACCAATAGCACGCTCAGTGGCAATTCGGCACAATCTGGCGGCGGCATCCATTCCAATACTGGCAAGGTTTATCTGACCAACAGCACGCTCAGCGGCAATTCGGCGAGCAACGACGGCGGCGGCATCTATTCCGGGTACGGCAAGGTCTACCTGACCAACAGCACGCTCAGTGGCAATTCGGCACAATACGGTGGCGGCATCTATTTCCATTCCGGCCAAGTCACCCTGACCAATAGCACGCTCAGCGGCAATTCGGCACAGTACGGCAGCGGTATCTACAGCCGCATTAATGCAGTCAAGGTGATCAACTCGATTGTCGCGGGCAATACGAACAGCGGCGATATCTATCCAGGCGTGACGACAGATTCGGCGGGCAACTTTATTGGCGGCAATCCCCAGCTTGGTGTGCTGGCGAACAACGGCGGTCCGACCCAGACGATGCTGCCACAGACGGGTAGCCCGGTGATCGACGCGATTGCCTGTACGGCGGCGCCAGCCACCGATCAGCGCGGCATTTCGCGCCCGCAAGGTACGGCCTGCGATATCGGCGCGGTGGAAGTTGCGGTCAACGTCACACCGAAAGCAGTGCCAACACCAACGCTAGATCGCTGGGCGCTGTTGTTGCTGGGCGGAGTGCTTGCGGGGCTGGGCCTGGCGTGCGTGCGGCGCCAGCACGACGGGTGATTACGGCACGGGCGCTCGGTAGCGACTCAGTTTGAAATTCCGTCGCGTACGCCGAGTTCCGGACGTTTCAGCGACTCAAGGATCTGGCTGCGGGCAAGACTGCGACAGGCCCGAAAGCGGGCGATTTTCCTACGTCGACTGCCGCCGCATTCCGACATTCGGCATGGTGGCCGCATGGTAGTATGCGACCTGAATTTTCAGCATCGAATCCAGAGGTAAAGTCATGGCACGCGGCATCAACAAAGTGATACTCGTCGGCAATCTTGGCGCCGATCCGGAAACGCGCTACACGCCCAGTGGCACGGCGATCACGACGATCCGCATCGCCACGTCTGAATCGTGGAAGGACAAGCAGACCGGCGAACAGCAGGATCGCACCGAGTGGCATCGCGTCAAGTTCTTCGGTCGTCTCGCCGAAATCGCCGGCGAATACCTGAAAAAGGGTGGACAAGTCTACGTCGAGGGGAAATTGCGCACCGACGAATACGAAAAAGACGGCGTCAAGCGTTACTCCACCGACATCATCGCCGACGAAATGCAGATGCTCGGCAGCAAGGGCGGTGAAGGCGGTTCGAGCAGCGGCGGTGGCGAACGCCGCGAACGCGGCCCCGCGCGCGGCCCGCAATCCGCGCCCGCACGCAATGCTCCCGCGGCTCCGGCACCCGCGAGCGATAATTTCGACGAGGATGAGATTCCATTTTGATGGGCTGGCTGACGGTGGGCTCCGCTTTGGCGCGCATTCGGAATGCAGGGTAAAATCGGCTGCTGCGTCGCCAGCCGGTGACGCGTGACTTCCGGCTTAGGGGCGCACCTGCACGATGAAAACCCTACTCATCACCGGCGGCGCCGGCTTTATCGGCGGCAATTTCGTGCTCGGCCTGATCGCTGAGGGCGGTTGGCGCGTAGTCAATCTGGACAAGCTGACCTACGCCGGCAATCTCGATACGCTGACGAGCCTGCGTGGCAATGCCGATCACATCTTTGTGCAGGGTGATATTGGCGATCGCACATTAGTAGCGAAGCTGCTCGCCGAACACAAACCGACGGGCATTGTGAACTTCGCGGCCGAGTCGCATGTGGATCGCTCCATCGACGGCCCGGCGGAGTTCGTGCAGACCAATGTCGTCGGCACGCTGGCCCTGCTCGAATGTGCACTGGTGTATTGGCGTGCGTCGCCGCTGGAGCGGCAGGATGCGTTTCGTTTCCTGCATGTGTCGACGGATGAAGTCTACGGCTCGCTCGGGCCGCTGGGGCGCTTCACCGAAGAATCGCCGTATCAGCCGAACTCGCCGTATTCGGCATCGAAGGCGTCGTCGGATCACCTGGTGCGCGCGTTTCATCACACCTATGGTCTGCCGACGCTGACGACGAACTGCTCGAACAATTACGGGCCGTACCAGTTTCCGGAAAAACTCATCCCGCTGATGATCCACAAGGCTCTGGTCGGCGAGAAGCTGCCGGTCTACGGCGACGGCCGCAATATCCGCGACTGGCTCTACGTCGGCGATCATGTCAGTGCGATCCGGCGCGTACTCGAAATCGGCCGCACCGGCGAAGTATACAATGTCGGTGGCGATGCCGAGCGCGAGAATATCCATGTGGTGAAAACGATCTGCAAGCTGCTCGATGAGCGCCGGCCATTGGCGAATGGCACGAGGCGCGAATCGCTGATTGCCTACGTCAAGGATCGCCCCGGTCATGATCGCCGCTACGCGATCGACGCAAGCAAGCTGAAATCGCAACTTGGCTGGCGCCAGACCGAGAGCTTCGAGAGCGGTATCGCGAAAACCGTCGATTGGTATCTGGATAATCAGGCCTGGTGCCAGCGTGTACTGGATGGCAGTTATCGTGGGGAAAGATTGGGTGTGGTCGCGTAATATTTTTGCTCGCCATTCCGGCGAAAGCGGACTGCGAAGGCAGGATGCCAGAGCGAACGGCGAAGCCGGCCCGAAGGGCGCGCGGCAGGAGCCGCGTATAATCCAATGTCTTCGTGGTGGCATCCTACCTCCTGGATTCCGGCCGATCCTTGGCCGGAATGACGGCTCTTATGGAAATATAAAATGTCGCAAATTGCAAAAGGCATCATTTTGGCAGGTGGCTCCGGAACGCGGCTGTATCCGCTGACCCAGGTCATCAGCAAGCAACTGCTGCCGGTCTACGACAAGCCGATGATCTACTATCCGCTGTCGACCTTGATGCTCGCCGGTATCCGCGAAGTGCTGGTGATCAATACGCCGCACGAGCAGGCGCTGTTCAAGCAACTGCTCGGCGACGGCTCGCAGTGGGGCATCGATATCCGCTACGCCGTGCAGCCCCGCCCTGACGGTCTGGCGCAGGCCTTCGTCATCGGTCGCGATTTTGTCGATGGACAATCGAGTTGCCTGATCCTCGGCGACAACATCTTTTACGGACACGGATTGACCGATGTGCTGCATCGCGCCGCACAGCGCACGCATGGCGCGACGGTGTTCGGTTATTGGGTGCGCGATCCGGAACGCTATGGTGTGGCCGAATTCGGTGCCGACGGCAAGGTATTGGGTCTTGAAGAAAAACCCGCGAATCCGAAATCGAACTATGCCGTAACCGGTTTGTATTTCTACGACCAGCGCGCCTGCGATTTCGCCGCGTCGCTGCAACCGTCGCCGCGCGGCGAGCTCGAAATCACCGACCTCAATCGCCGCTATCTCGAGGATTCCTCACTGATGCTGGAAAAGCTCGGGCGCGGATTCGCCTGGCTGGATACTGGCACGCACGAATCGCTGACCGATGCCTCGAACTACATCGAGACGATCGAAAATCGACAGGGCCTGAAAGTCTGCTGCCCGGAGGAAATCGCATATATCAATGGCTGGATCGATGCCGAGCAGGTGCTGCGTCTGGCCAAGCCGTTGGCCAAAAACGGCTATGGTCAATACTTGCAGCAATTGGTGAAGCAAGGACCGGTCGCATGAAAATCATCGAGACGGCATTGCCCGGCTGCGTGGTGATTGAGCCGGCGGTGCACGGCGATGCGCGCGGATTTTTCTACGAAAGTTTCCATGCACAAAAGTATAAAAATGCTGGATTGGACCTGGCGTTCGTGCAAAGCAATGTGTCGCGTTCGGCGCATGGCGTTCTGCGTGGTTTGCACTACCAGTTTCCGAATCCGCAGGGCAAGCTTGTCAATGTGCTGGAAGGCGAGGTCTACGATGTCGCCGTGGATATTCGCGTCGGTTCACCCACGTTCGGCCGTTGGGCTGCGGCGATATTGAGCGCAGAAAACAAGCGCCAGTTCTGGATACCGGAAGGATGCGCCCACGGCTTCGCGGTGCTGTCGGAAAACGCGACGTTCTGCTATCAATGCACCGCGATGTACGATCACGCCGCCGATGCCGGAATCCGCTGGAACGATGGCGAGATCGCGGTGGATTGGCCGATCAGCACGCCGCAGTTGTCGGAAAAAGACGCGCGCGCGCCGTTGCTGCGCGACGTGCCGCACGAGAAATTGCCGAAGTATACAAAGTGAAAATCCTCCTGCTCGGCGCCAACGGTCAGGTCGGCTTCGAGCTGGTGCGCGCGCTGGCGCCGCTGGGTGAGCTTGTCTGTGCGACGCGTGACGGTCGACTCGTCAACGGCGGAACTTGCCTGCATGCGGATCTCGCCGACGCAGCTTCGCTGGCGCTGGCGCTGGATGCCGTGCGCGCCGATGTAGTGGTCAATGCTGCGGCCTACACGGCGGTGGATCGCGCCGAAGACGAGCCGGAACTTGCCGATCGCATCAATCATCGCGCGCTCGCCGAAATCGGTGCTTGGGCAGCACGTACACAAGCGCGTATTGTCCACTTTTCTACCGATTATGTTTTCGATGGCGAGGGCACGCGCCCCTATCGCGAAGACGACGCGACCGCGCCGCTTGGCGTCTACGGCCGCAGCAAGCTGGCCGGCGAGAATGCGCTGCGGGACTCGAGTTGTGATCATCTGATTTTCCGCACGGCCTGGGTTTACGCCGCGCGCGGCAGCAATTTCCTGCGCACGATGCTGCGCCTGGCACGTGAGCGCGATTCGGTGCGTGTGGTGAACGACCAACGCGGCGCGCCGACGACGGCGCGGCTGATCGCCGATGCCACCGCGCAGGCGCTGGTGCGGGACGTACCCGCACGCGGTACGTTTCACCTGTGTGCGGCGGGCGAGGGTACCTGGTTCGAGTTTGCGTCCGCGATTTTCCAGCGCGCGCTGACTGCCGGAATCCTCGCACGCGCGCCGGAAACCTTACCGATTGCGACGTCCGATTATCCAACCAAGGCGCAGCGTCCGGCCTATTCAGTACTCGATACCACGAAGTTGTCCACAGCGTTCGGGATAAACTTGCCACCTTGGGAAGTGGGACTGGATGCTGTGATCGGCGAATTGGCGACGCTGCGAGCAAGTGAAATGGCGCAAAATGGAAAAGTATAAATGTTGATACCAGTCATCCTTTCCGGCGGTGCCGGCACCCGGTTGTGGCCGGTATCGCGCAGCGCCTATCCGAAGCCGTTCATGCGCATGGCCGATGGCGAGTCGCTGCTGTACAAGACCCTGGATCGTGCCTTGCGCCTGGCCGATGCTGGCCGCGTGTTGACCGTGACCGCGCGCGATTATTACTTTCTCACCCGCGATGCCTACGCGAAGCATCCCGACGTGCATCTGGATCGCTTGCCGTTCCTGCTCGAACCCGCTGGTCGCAATACCGCGCCGGCGATCCTGCTTGCGGCATTGTATACAATCGAGTACATCAGCAAGAACGCCACCTTATTGGTGTTGCCGGCCGATCATCTGATCGGCGACGTCGATGCCTTCGCCGCCGATGCGCAACGTGCGCAGGTGCTGGCACAGGATGGCCATCTGGTCACGTTCGGGATTCCGCCGACGAGTGCGGAAACCGGTTTCGGCTATATCCGCATGGGTGCGCCGATTGCGCAAAGCGGCGGCAGGGAAATCGCGGACTTTGTGGAAAAACCTGATCATGCGACCGCCGAGGCGTATCTGACCTCGGGCGAATACGCGTGGAATTCCGGCATGTTCTGTTTTCGCGCCGACGCGCTGCTCGCCGTGGCGCAATCGACTTGCCCCGATGTGCTCGCGGCGGCGCGCGCTTGCCACGCCGGCGCGATCAGTGCCGAGAGTCCGGTGGAATATGCGCGCGAGACATTTCTGGCAATGCCCGACATTTCCATCGACTACGCGGTGATGGAGCGTGCAAAAAACTGCGCCGTCGTGCCGGCCAGTTTCGACTGGAGCGACATTGGCTCGTGGAAGGCGGTGAGCGAACTGGAAACCGGCGATGAACCGGACGCAGCGGGCAATCGTGTGCGCGGTTCGACGGTCGTCGTCGAAAGCGAGAACTGCTTTATCCAGGGCGAGCAACGTCTGGTCGCGGTGGTTGGAGTGAAGGATCTGGTCGTCATCGATACTGGCGATGCGGTTCTGATCGCGCATCGCGAACGCGCGCAACAGGTCAAGCAGGTGGTCGAGCAACTGCGCGAAAGCGGCCACGCTGCCGCGCGCTTTCATCAGACCGTGCATCGGCCCTGGGGCAGTTTTACCGTGCTCGAAGATGGTGCCGACTGCAAGGTCAAGCGCCTGACGGTAAAGCCTGGTCAGGTGTTGAGTCTGCAATTGCACCATCGCCGCAGCGAACACTGGACGGTGGTTCACGGTACCGCGAAAGTCCGCGTCGGCGACCGGGAATTCCTGCTCCAGCGCAACGAGTCCACATTTATACCGATGCAAACATTGCACCGGCTGGAGAACCCCGGCGCTGAGGACATTCATCTGATTGAAGTCCAGTGCGGCGATTATTTCGGCGAGGACGACATCGTGCGCCTGGAAGATCGCTATGGACGCGTCGGAAAAACCTAGCGGATCGGGCGTTGCCGATTTCGCAATAAGAGCAAGATTACCGATTATGTATCGATTTTACGGGAGCCGTTTTATGCGCAATCCGTTCTTGGCAACGCTCTGGGGCTTGATCGTGCTGTCTCCGCTCGCTGCCGCGGCGGTGCCGCTGGCCGACTTTTCCCGGCATGCGCAGTATCAGGATGTGAAAATTTCGCCGGATGGGGATTACCTCGCGGCCAGTGCCATGGTCGGCGGCAGGACGGTGCTGGCGCTGATCCATCTGGCCGACATGAAGGGCGCGAACGTGGTGCCGCGCAACGGCGACGATCTCGCCGGATTCTGGTGGGTTGCGCCGCATCGCGTGATGTACACGGTCGGCGAGCGCGTCGGTGGATTGGAAGCGCCGATGTCCACCGGCGAGCTATATGCAGTAGATGCCGACGGAGGCAACGCAAATATCCTGTTTGGCTATCGCGTAGGCGAGGATCACGGCGCCACCCATATCGAGCATGCGGTGTCCGAGCGGGCATCCGGACGTCTGATCGCGCCGCTGCGCGACGATCCCAGGCACGCGCTGATCGAAACCTATCCCTGGGATGTCTCTAGCATCGGCGCGGTTCCCGAGGCATGGAAGATCGATCTTGGTAACGGCACCAAGGTGCGCGTCGCCACCGCGCCAATGCGCAATGCCAGCTTTATGGCGGACAACAAGGGCAACGTGCGTTTCGCCTGGGGCAAGGACGTCGATCAGAAGATAAAAGTATACTATCGCACCGGCGAGGGCGCCGATTGGCAGCGTATTTTCGACGAAGGCGCAGATGGCAAGCGCATGCAGCCGTTGATGTTCGATCGTGCCGGCAAGAGCGCGTATTTCGGCTGTCCCGGCGACAACGGCGCCGGTGGCATCTGCCGCTGGGATGCCACCAGCCGCCAGCTGACCACGTTGTGGGCCGGTAACGGCTCGGATCCAACCGAACTGATGTACACGCTGGACGATCTGGACGCCTACGCGGTGCGTTCGGAGCCGGGTCGGCCCGCAGTAACCTTGCTCGACAAGAACGCGCCGGAGGCGAAGCTGCTGGTCGCGTTGATGCAGCAGTTTCCGGGAGAAGATGTCGATTTGCGTTCCGGCACCAGCGACGGTCGCAAAGCGATCGTGTTCGTGCATGCGGATACCGATCCGGGCACGTTTTATCTTTACGATGCCGGCACAAAGAAGCTGAGCTTACTGCTGGCGCGTCGGCCGTGGATCAAGCCGGAACAGATGGCGCCGATGGAGCCGGTCGATCTGGCTGCCCGCGATGGGCTCGCGCTGCACGGCTATCTGACGCGGCCACTGGGCCAGGCTGCGGCAAAGAATCTGCCACTGGTGGTGTTCGTGCATGGCGGCCCGTATGGCCTGCGCGATGATTGGGGCTTCGATCCTGACGTGCAAATGCTGGCCAGTCGCGGCTACACAGTGTTGCAGGTCAACTTTCGCGGCTCGGGCGGCTACGGTTTTGGTTTCGAGAAATCCGGGTTTCGCGAATGGGGCGGCAAGATGCAGGACGACGTTACCGATGCCACGCGCTGGGCGATCGCGCAGGGCGTGGCCGATCCCAAGCGTGTCTGTATCTTCGGGGCCAGCTACGGCGGCTACGCGGCACTGGAAGGTGCGGTCAAGGAAGCGGATTTGTATAAATGTGCCATCGGCTACGTCGGCGTCTACGATCTGCGTCTGATGGCTACGCGCGGCGATATTCCGCAATCGCTGTTCGGCGAGAATTACCTGAAGATGGTGCTCGGCCAGAATCAGGACGAACTCGACGAGCGTTCGCCGATCGCGCACCTGGACCGGCTCAAGGCCGGCGTGATGCTGATCGTCGGTGGCGCCGACAAACGCGTGCCGCCGGTGCAGGGCGAAAACCTGCATGCAGCCCTGCTCAAGCGCAAGATCGCGCACACTTGGCTGTACGAACGTACCGAGGGGCACGGCTACTACAACGAAGCGCACACTCTCGAATTGTATAAACAGTTGACGGCTTTCCTGGATCAGCAGATCGGTGTGGCGGACGTTGCCGGGGCAAGCGGGACGCGACGACCGTGACGCCGGAATGGCCACGCGCCATTCCCGAAGCGGGGCTGCGCAGGTAACATCGCCCATGTCCCGCATCGGAGAAAATCCATGAAAACCCTGTTCGCTATTTTGGCGCTGGCGTTGACCGGCCATGCCACCGCTGCGCCGCATCCGTTCGATGTGCACGATCTGGTAATGATGAATCGCGTCAGCGACCCGCAACTGGCACCGGATGGCAAGCATGTCGTCTACCAGATGCGCGAAACCGATTACGCCGCGAACAAGGGCGTCAATGGCATCTGGTTGCTCGATCTGACGGCGAAGAATGCGCAGCCGCAGCGGCTGACGGACAAATCCGTCGATGCCAACAGTCCGCGCTGGTCGGCCGATGGCAAGAGCGTGTATTACCTGGCCAAGGGCGGCGACGCCATGCAGTTGTGGCGCCGCAGTGCGCTGGACAATTCCGCACCGCTGCAGGTGACGAAACTTGCGCTGGATGTGAACAATTATAAATTGTCGCCCGATGGCAAACGCCTGCTGTTATCCATCGACGTGTTCACCGATTGTTCCGGTCTGGCCTGCACCAAAAAACGTCTGGACGAGCGCGCCGCGGACAAGGCGCGTGGCCGGCTGTACACCAAGCTGTTCATCCGCCACTGGGATACGTGGGCGGACGGGCGGCGTTCGCAGTTGTTCATCGCCGATCTTGATGCCGCCGGCAAACCCATCGACGAACCGCGCCTGCTCAGCCGCGGCATCGATGGCGATGTGCCGTCGAAACCGTTTGGCGACGCCACCGAATATGCGTTTTCGCCGGATGGCAAGACCGTGTACTTCGACGTGCGTATCGCCGGATCGAACGAACCGTGGTCGACGAATTTCGATATTTATTCCGCGCCAGCCGATGGTTCGGCCGTGCCGAAGAATCTCACCGCTGCGAATCCGGCTTGGGATGCGTATCCGCTGCCGTCGCACGACGGCAAGACCTTGTATTACCTGGCGATGAAAACGCCCGGTTTCGAGGCCGACCGCTTCGGCATCATGGCGCTGGATCTGGCCAGCGGCAAGGTGCGCGAAATTGATCCGGACTGGGATCGCAGCGCCGGCCCGCTGCAATTGTCGGCGGACGGAAGACGGCTGTACACGACGGTCGACGACAATGGCGATCACGCGCTGTTCGCGATCGACATTGCCGATGGCAAGGCCACGCGCCTGGTCGGTGACGGCACGGTGACCGATTTCGTCGTCGGCGCGCACACGACGATCGTTGCGCGTCAGGATTTCCAGCAGCCGACGGATTTGTATACTTTGCGCGGCGACAAGCTGCATCAGATTACCCAGGTCAACGCTGCACGGCTCGCTGACGTCCGCTTCAGCAAGGCGCAGTGGTTCACGTTCAAGGGCTGGAACAACGACAGCGTGCACGGTTACGTCATGCCGCCGGTCGACGCGCAACCCGGCAAGAAATATCCGGTCGCGTTTCTGATCCACGGCGGGCCGCAAGACCCCTGGCCGAACGAGTTCCACTACCGCTGGAATCCCGAAACCTACGCCGGCCAGGGCTTTGCCGTCGTCGCGATCAATTTTCACGGTTCCACCGGCTACGGTCAGGCGTTCACCGATGCGATCAGCCAACATTGGGGCGATCGCCCGCTGGAAGATTTGCAAAAAGGCTGGGCGGCGGCGCTCGAACAGTTTTCATATCTGGATGGCGGCAACGCCTGCGCGCTCGGCGCCAGCTACGGCGGCTACATGACGTACTGGATCGCCGGTGTGTGGAACCAACCGTGGAAATGCCTGGTCGATCACGACGGCGTGTTTGATGCGCGCATGATGTACTACGCCACTGAGGAACTGTGGTTCGAGGAACACGAAAACGGCGGCACGCAATACGACAATCCGGCGAATTACGAGAAATTCAATCCGATCGATCACGTCAAGGATTGGCGCGTGCCGATGCTGGTGGTGCACAGCGGTCATGATTTCCGCATTCCGGTCGAACAGGGCATCGGCGCGTTCACCGCGCTGCAACGGCGCGGCATTCCGAGCGAATTTCTCACCTACGACGACGAAAGTCATTGGGTGCAAACGCCGCACGACAGCGTGCAATGGCACGACACGGTGAATGCGTGGCTGAAAAGGTGGTTGAAGTCGGCTCCAGCCGACTGAAGGTGAGATATGGACGTCGATCGGAAAACGCACCAGGGAGGGTTGCAGGGGAGAGCATTGCCATGAGCGCGCTTGAAACCTTATCTGTGCGTCGTTGCTTCGGCGGCGTGCAGGGATTCTATCGGCACGACTCGACGGCGTGCGCCGGGCCGATGCGGTTTGCGGTATTCAAGCCACCGCAGGCCGAACACGGCGCGGTGCCAGTGCTGTATTTTCTTTCCGGTCTGACCTGCACCGAGGAAAATTTCACGATCAAAGCCGGCGCGCAGCGGGTTGCGGCCGAGTTGGGGATGATGCTGGTGGTGCCCGATACCAGTCCACGCAACACCGGCATTCCCGGCGAGGCGGACGAGGAAGACTTCGGCGCTGGCGCGGGTTTCTATCTCGACGCGACGCAGGCGCCGTGGTCGCAACATTTCCAGATGTATACTTATGTCACGGAAGAATTACCGGCCCTGATTGCGGCGAATTTCCCGGCAGACATGAGCCGGCAAAGTATCTTCGGTCACTCGATGGGCGGCCACGGTGCGTTAACCATCGCGCTGAAACATCCGCAACGCTACCGCTCGGTTTCCGCGTTCGCTCCGATCGTCGCGCCTATGCGCGTGCGCTGGGGCGAGAAGGCGTTCTCGCGCTATCTCGGCGCGGATCACGAAACCTGGAAACCCTACGACGCCTGCGAACTCGTCGCGCAAGGGCATCGCTTTCCCGGTGAAATCCTGATCGATCAAGGCGCGGCCGATCCCTTCCTGCATCAGACCTTGCGCCCTGAATTTTTTGATGCAGCCTGCCGCGCAGCAGGCCAGCCGCTGCGCCTGCGCATGCAGCCGGGTTACGATCACAGCTATTACTTCATCGCGAGTTTTGTCGAAGATCACCTGCGTCATCACGCCGC